>CAYZWV010000018.1:14521-19427 GCA_964482255.1 uncultured Methanocellaceae archaeon | reverse complement strand
GGGTCACTGGCCTTTCCAACCACTTGGATACCGTCCCATCCTGTGAACTTCAGCTCAGAAGGCGCATTACCTCCGCACATTGCTGTGCACAGGAGATTGTAGGGCGACTTTGTAACCATCGTAGACCTTCCACCTGGACCTGCTCCGGTCACAGGACCTACGTAGAACTGCAGCAAGTTTTTAGGATCGTCTGCCTTCACGTCTGGGTCAGGGAGACCTTCCTTAAACATGTAGTAGGCTCCGAGAGCCTGACCGCCGAGATATGTCTTGTAGATCTCCTCTTCTGGCTCTACAACGCTTGTAGTTTCTTGTGTTAAATCCACCCTCAGTATTTTACCCCAAGCACCTTTCATCACAAATCCCTCCTTACGCAATACATCTTAGCATACAGCATCTCAGCAAGATGCTCCGGGTTCTCTGCATGGAACCTGCCTGGTATGCAATTGACGAAGCTTAAGCACTCCTCTGGACATGTTTCCACACATACTGGCTGTCCAGCACAAGCTGTGCACACATTTGCAAACCCATCCGGTGTATAATTTACACCGCTGCCAAACAGCTGCTCACAGATCTCCGTACACTTGCCACATGAATCGAAACCCAGACACAACTCCGGAATAACACGCTTGTATCCATTACCGTAGTAGCCAGGGACTGTCTCCTCGTCCGGAACGGTGACTATCGCTTCTGAGGGACAGACATACTGGCAGGGCATTTCCGTCGTTCCGTCACTCCACTCAGTGAGTGAACAAAAGTGGCATACGTTTGGAATGTCCACATATGTGAAGCGCATGTTCCTGATCCTCGCGTATTGTATATTTATACCCTCGATGTCTGGGGGTTGGTGCCTGATCGCACATTCAAAAGCGCAGATGTCACAACCGGTACAACTGGTGTAGTCGATGTCAAAGGCGGCGTCTTTCACCACTGGATTCTTTGCGGGCGGTGCAGGTGGTGGCGTGGGTGCCGCTACTGGCGGTTTTGGCGTTGCTGCTGGTGTTGGCGTTGCTGCTGGTGCTGCCGTTGGTGCTGCTGTTGGTCTTGCCGTTGGTGCTGCTGTTGGTCTTGCCGTTGGTGCTGCTGTTGGTGCCGGTGTAGGCTCAGGTTCTGATACGCATCCTGCAACTCCCATGGTTGCTACTGCCCCAGCAATAGCAAGGGATTTGAGAAACCTGCGCCTTCCTATGGCGTTTGGATCGATTTCTCTCTCTAAAACTTCTAACACGCGAATTTCCTCCATTTCTTTTTTTTGAAAGTCCCTTTCTTTCATCTATCTTGGGAACTTACATAGGCTATGTTTCTGTTTTATGTGCTATTTAAAACTTTTGCACTTTTCATGTCGCATCGAACAGATGAAAGTTTTTTATTCTTGTGAGCCGACCGCATTCGTTATGTATAGTATGAGGTATCGACATTCCAAGAGGTGAAGCAGACAGGCATATGTGTGGGGTGGGGACAGGAGTTAAAATAATAAAAGGCTTGTAGGAGAAGGTTCTATCCTGACATTAACTATAAAACACTCAGTGAGATTTTTTCCATGAGGATAAACTTCAACATTCTTGTTACTGGGGAATATAGTACGGTATAGTATAGATAGATAAAAACAATAGTATAAATAAGAAGAGCTCAAAATAAACAGATGTGACAGAAGAGCCATATGGGGGTATGTGTCTTATTATGATATTATTAAAAGATTTTTTTATCTTTTTCACGTCTTTGTCATGAATTAACTTGTTATGAATTATATCCTTATTCTCCTGTCAATTCCAACAGATTTAATGTAATAGCACCTCCACAACGTTTAACTTCTACATAATTCGGTTAAAGACTGCAACTACATGCAGATTTGATTAAAGGCTCTTCAAGTGGCAATATTATCGGATTATTTAGAATCCTCTTGTAATAGAAATTTACTGTTTCGCAACATAGAAAAACGTTCTAAATCTGACTTCTTATCTTCTTGAAAGACCAATACCAACAAATCACTTTGGATATGTGCTTACCTAAATCGCATATTTTAATACTTTTAATGTGAAATGATACCAAGTATCATACATTATATAGAATAGATCAGAATATATCCGCACATCTTTTATTTAGCAACAGTCCATCGTGATTACAACCTAACCGAAATGAGATTGATCGACGTTGACATTATTTTGATGAACGTGGTCTTACCACTAACGTATATGGGTTAGCAACATTTTGATGGATTCATCTTTTTTATTTACATATTGACTTCATGAGAACGATATTGCTGTAAACGTCTTGTATAACTTGGTTACCCGATCATATCCTAATTATATCGTCTAGTATCTTATCTAAACTTATCTTACCTTATCTCATCTTATCTTATCGTATCATGCATATCCTATCACAGGAATCGCAAAATCACCAAACTGAACTCAAATAATAGGACTAACATGGCTGCTACTACCAATTGCGAGAACAGCGTTGGATCAGGTGTTGCAAGCATTGCAAATGCCAGTAATCCACTATAAACTAACCATCTTCTATCCACTAAGCTCTTGTATTTTACTAGCCCCATCTTCACAGCAAAGACCGTTAACAAGGGGAGCTGGAATACGAGACCAAAGCCAGCCACAGTCGTCATAACTATCGAGAATGTTTGGTTGATCGATAGTTGTGCAAAAGCTACATCACTAGAGGCGAATATCACGAATTTGAACAAGGTCGGTAAAACGAGGAAGTAGCCAATTGAAGCTCCAGATACGAACAAGATCAAAGAGAACGGCACGACGATGTAGAGAAAACGTCTCTCGCTTGGATATAACCCGGGCCTCATGAAGGCCAAAACTTCATAGAGAAGCAACGGAACGCCGATCACGAAAGCGCATATCAGAGAGAGCATTATCCTTATGGTAACAACCTCCCATGGACCGTAAAACACCATCTCTGCACTAGACGGGATCAAATGACCCCATATGGCCCTTAATATCTCATCGGAGAAAGGAAACACTACCGCAGCTACGATGGCAACACCTGCAAAGATTACAAGTAACCTTTGTCTTAATTCAGCAAGGTGTTCTCTCAAGGGCATTTCCCTGTCGCTAGGCGGCACATCATAGTCAATGCTCATTTTTACCAACAGCCTCCTTTTTTCATCCCTAAACTTAATACTATGGACAACTAATAAGAGTAGGGGTAAACAATTGGCTCTTGAAGAATTTAACTTGATATTAACTGCATTAAGAAAAAAACTGATGAGGATAGCTATAGTGATAGGAATAGGAACCTTTGGAACATTTCCTTTCATGAGCAGATTGTTAAATCGAATACAAGCAGACCTATTACCAGAGGGAGTTAAGACCGTAATACTCCAGCCTGTTGAAGCAATCTTGTTGGAGTTGAGAATGTCTTTGATCGTTGGTGTGCTCCTATCGTTACCGCTCATAGCCTATTATGCATATGGCGGGCTGAAGAAGAGATATGAGATAGTGGATAGGTTGGAAATAAAGAAATCATTCGCCTTATTGGTAGCCATCTCATCCCTAATTCTGTTCTTTCTGGGCGCCTTTTATTCTTATTTTATCATGCTTCCCATCCTACTCAGGTTTTTGAACACAATCGCGATGGGTGTTGGTGCAACAAGCACTTGGTCTTTAGGATTGTGGGTCCATTTCGCCATAATGATGACCGTGGTCTTTGGATTGGCCTTTCAACTACCAATAGTAATTCCCCTAGTGGTGCGATTTGGTGTGGTCGACTATGAGACCCTTCGAGAATATCGAAAACATGGAGTGGTAATCGTGTTCATTGTAGCAGCGATCATAACACCACCAGACGTGATTTCTCAGTTGATGATTGGGCTTCCGATGCTCCTGTTCTACCAAATCGGCTTGATCATCACCAAAATTACAATCAAATCCTAGAGGTCAGAAATGAAAGTTGCTGTAGGAGGGACATTTGATCCTCTGCATGATGGGCATAAGGCGCTGCTCAAGAGGGCATACGAACTTGGCAATGTTTTTATTGGATTGACCTCTGATGCTTTGGCAAAGCGCCGTTATAAAGATGCATTTCCGTATGAAGAAAGAGAGAAGAGGATGAAACATTACATCCAAGGAGAATTCGGTTCACAGGCAAACATCCAAAAATTAAACGAACCATACGGATCAACAATAAGCGAGCATTTCGACTACATAGTCGTATCGCCAGAGACTTATCCTGTTGCAAGGGAAATAAATAGAATCAGAGAGGATAGATGGCTTCGTCCGATAGAGATAGTAAAAATAGATTTTGTGCTGGCTAAGGATGGAGAGCCCATCTCATCGACCAGAATCAAAAATGGCGAAATTGATGAGCATGGAATTTTATTAAGATAGAGGGTAGCCTCATCATCTACAAGTCAAAGCAAGTACATTGGCTGGACAAAATGGGTCAACGAAGAATATATTTTCGTAATTTGAGCTTCTTTGAGGACTCTTTGAGATCAAGCCCATTTTTCTGATTCAGCCAACAATATTTTATAAGCATACCACATTAATTTCCTCAACATAATTATATTATTTATTTACTTACATTATTTACTTGGAAAAGCTTTTTATCCAATTGCTCGTTACCCATTATGACATCATAGGGGGCAGTAGGGTAGCCTGGTCCATCCTCGCGGCTTTGGGAGCCGTGGACGGCAGTTCGAATCTGCCCTGCCCCATCCAAATACCGTTAAGAACACTGTTGACGTTACTTTGGATACGGCAACTTTGTAGCAGACACCGTTTAGAAGACATATACACAAAACAAGATAGGAGTTTAAGCACGTATGAACACCAGCATCAAAACCAAGAAAGGATGAATTGAAGCAGTTTTTATTTTTTTTTATCATTGCAATTTTTTTATCATTGCAATTTTTTTATCATTGCAATTTTTTTATCATTGCAATTTT
>CAYZWV010000018.1:0-14421 GCA_964482255.1 uncultured Methanocellaceae archaeon | reverse complement strand
GCAATTTTTTTATCATTGCAATTTTTTTATCATTGCAATTTTTTTATCATTGCAAAAAAAAGACAGTTAAATATTACTATTTATCGTTGATATAGAAGGTTGACATGATTGACAAAGTTGCATATGAATATGCACTCAAGATCGGTCTGGGCTTAGCACTTGGAATGTTCATAGGTCTAGAGCGCGAGTGGGCGCATAAAGAACCAGGAATAAGGACATTTGCACTGGTAAGTGTATGCGGCACCATATTCAGCTTTGTAAATCCACAATTGGTGTTGATCGGCGCTTTTTTCATCACCATTGCAGCCGGGCTTCTGTCTATACAGAGCTTGCTACAAAAGGAGGACATTCGTCTGACGACCATCATATCCCTCATGCTGACATACGGTGTAGGCGTCTTAGTGGGAATGGAGCTCTACACCTCTGCAATCATCGTTGCAATAATCATTACCGCTATATTGACGCTTAAACAAGAGGTTCATAGTTTCGTGGGAAGTCTCTCAAGCCAAGAGGTGAGAGGTGCGATCAAATTCGGCATTCTTGCTTTTGTGGTGTTTCCAATTCTGCCGAATACATACATCGATCCATGGCAGATCATAAATCCGAGGATGATCTGGTTGATGGTCGTACTGGTGTCTGGCATTGGGTTCGTAAATTATGCTATGATGAAAAAAATGGGTGCTCATGGCATAATATATACTGGCTTTTTCGGTGGATTGGCAAACAGTACTGCAGTAGTGGGTGAATTGAGTTCTAGGACAAGAGAGAGACCTGACCTTGTGCTCTTAGCCGCATCTGCAGTGGTGCTATCAAATGTTGCTATGTGCACGCGAAACCTATTACTTTGTACGATGTTTTCCACCGAATTAGCTGTAATCATAGCGCTTCCTTTGTTAAGTATCGTAATCATAGGGACGCTCTATGTATTCATTACGAAGAAAGAAGCCCAAAACATAGAAGTGAATGTTCAATCACCTTTCAGCATTAAGAACGCGCTAATATTTGGACTGATATTCCTGGGTATGATAGCTCTTTCCGCAACTGCACATATGCAATTTGGAGAGATTGGATTTTACATTTCAGAATTCATAAGTGGCACAGTAAGTAGTACAAGCGCTACGATCAGTGCTGTCATTCTTTATCAAGCCGGCCAGATTAGCAAGCTAAATGCTGCTTTAGGAATAATCCTCTCCAACATATCCGGCATTGTGATCAAAGTCGGCTTGGTGATGATGTCAGGCAATAGGATGTTCACAAAACACGTTACCATCAGCAGCATTCTGATAATCGCAATCTCTGTAGTAATAACTGTGTTACTATTTGCATTATGAAGAGATTGCTCTATGAAAAGCCCCGGGCGGGGATTGAACCCGCGATCTCCACCTCTTTGTCAGCGGTACCAAGTTCGCCCCTTAAAGTCCTAGAGCCTTTAACGGTGTGGCGCTTTACCACTGAGCCACCGGGGCAAAAGACTACTTCGATATGATATGCTTTACTATATATTGATATCGAGTACCAAGTCAGATACGTCGACTTCAAACGAAGTTAGCATTTTAAGGATTCTGAAATTGCGGGGGGAGGGATTTGAACCCCCGAATACCTTCGTAACAGGATCTTAAGTCCTGCGCCTATTGCCCTGCTTTTTGGTCAAGCATCTCGCTCGCAAAAAGGTCGTTTGACCAGACTTGGCTACCCCCGCATGCGGGGGACGAGATTTGAACTCGCGAACTCCTACGAGACAGGGTCCTAAACCCTGCGCCTTTGACCCAACAAAGAGAGACAATTTCTCCCTTAACCTTTTTCCTTTCCCTTTAACGCTTATGTTCGAGGTGGAAAAGGGTTGTTTGACCAGACTTGGCAACCCCCGCTTTTTGAAAGGAGAAACTTCGTGTTTCTTCCTTAACCTTTTTCTAAAAGGTTTTTATTAGCACAGCGATATTTAAAATACCGCAGACAAATTAAATTAGTTATCAGTATAAATGCTAAAAACTTGGTGGTCTCACATTATACCATACATATCATATAAAACCTAATTTTAAGTTTGGGCAAAAATTAGATGATACATTGCGTTAATTTTCCCAAGGGTAACATGTTCGTTGGGATGGATCACGGCACAACTGCGATACGATTTGGAACAGATGATGAACGTGTTTTTGAGTTGTCACGAGAGGATGCCAAAAATATGCCTGATCTAGTGCTGTTGAGGAGCATTCTGAGTGGCCTGAGTATCAAAGCAAATGACATAGAGTTGTTTGCGATTGGCTACTCAATGGGTGACGGCATCTCTGATATCGTCGATATGGGACAAGTGGTTAACAGAGGCGTTGTAAGGACCGGAGGCGCTGGAATCCACATCGGGGGTGGAACCCATGTCTTTGATGTTATCAATAAATCGGGCATACCTGCAATTGTGATACCTGGCATACATGATGGGAGCAATGTCGATAAAAGAATGAAGATGTTTTCGCACGGAGCAAGCCCAGAAAAAGTTGGCATTACATATCATGCCTATTTGCAGGGGCAGGGTTATAATACCTTCATCTTATCAGACATAAGCTCGAATACCGTTACGGTTGGGGTAGTGGATGGGAAGATTATTGGTGCCTTGGATGCATGTATTTTCGCGCCCGGAGTGCTCCACGGCCCGCTTGATCTGGATGCAATTCGAGATATCGATGCAGGAAAGATAAGCGCAAATCTGGCTTTCTCCCACGGCGGCGTATTGAAACACACAAACTTTAGGTGCATGGAGGATTTGCTGAGTGCAGAGAATGAAAGCTCTAGACTAGCACTAGATAGAATAGCACTATTCGCAGCGATGGAAATAGCTGGCATGCTGGTCCTTGTTAACGAACACTCTTCTTGTGAAGCAATATTTCTGAGCGGTGAGATGGAAAATGTGAAAAAGATCGTTGAATGCCTTCTTGATACTAAAACAATTCATTTAGATAAGTGGAGCGCTGCAATTGGTTGTGCCGAAATAGCCAGAGATGTTTATGGGGGTAAAAAAGATATCTTGGGGATAAAAATTTACGGAAGTCCAACAAATAAATTTAAATAAATGCGTACAAGAATTGATATGTATTGTTATTGATATGTGATATAATTGAGTAATCATGAAAGAAATAAGAATACACGGAAGGGGCGGACAAGGAGTCGTTACGAGTGCTGAATTGCTCGCCTTAGCAGCTTTTGATGATGGAAAATTTAGTCAGGCATTCCCATTCTTTGGCTTTGAACGAAGGGGTGCACCGATAGTATCCTTTGTAAGAATAGATGACTCTCCTATACGATTGAGAAGCCATATCTACAATCCAGATTATGTGATAATCCAAGATTCGACGCTTGTAGGTGTAGTGGATGTTACATCTGGTTTAAGACCAGACGGCATGGTAATCGCAAACACCGAGAAAGAGCCAGAAAAACTGGGACTGGAGGGCGAAATCAGGGTAAGGACTATTAATGCAACGAAGATCGCAATGGATGTCTTGGGACGTCCGATCATGAACACTGCGTTAATTGGCGCTTTTGCAGGAGCAACCAGAGAGGTGTCTGTGGAATCGATCAAAAACGCCGTTAAAAGTCGTTTTCCTGGCGAGATTGGAGAGAAGAATGCAGAAGCAGTACAAAAATCCTATGATATGATGAGAGGATAAGATGAAACGGATTATTTGTGCCGTGGTAGAGCCTGGAAGTACACGTACTAATAAAACTGGTTCATGGCGAACGTTCAAGCCGATCATCGACCTAGAAGCATGTATCGGTTGTGGAACGTGTAGTATTTTATGCCCAGAAGGATCGGTATACAAAGACAGCGTTTCGGGTAAGTATGTCATAGAATATGACTATTGTAAGGGATGCGGAATATGTGCGCACGAATGCCCGGTAAAAGCCATAGAAATGATCTTGGAGAAGAAGTGATCTTTATGAAGATTATAGAAGGTTCACACGCCGTGGCAGAGGCTGTCAAAGCCTGCAGACCAAATGTCATAGCAGCATATCCAATCACACCCCAAACGCACATCGTCGAAGATATATCACGGATGGTGGCAGATGGGGAACTCATTAGCGAGTACGTTAGAGTTGATTCAGAGCATTCTGCAATGTCAGTTTGTGTCGGAGCTAGCGCAACTGGCGCAAGGACGTATACCGCCACTACATCCCAGGGAATGGCGCTGATGCACGAGGTTTTATTCAATGCAGCTGGACTGAGACTGCCAATCGTAATGACTGCTGCGAATAGATCTTTGTCCGCACCGATTAACATCTGGAACGATCAGCAAGATATGATCTCTGAACGAGATAGTGGATGGATTCAACTTTATGCAGAGGATACCCAAGAGGCAAGCGATATGATCATACAAGCCTACAAGATTGCTGAAGACCGTGACATTCTCCTGCCGGCAATGGTAGGGATGGATGGCTTCATTTTGACACATGTACATGAACCTGTTGAGCTATGCACTCAAGAAAAAGTTGACGATTTCTTGCCCCCATATGACCCTATTCAGTACTTAACAACAAAGAATCCCTTGTCATTTGGCACAATCGTTTATCCAAGCACATACACTGAATTTCGCTACATGATTCACGAAGCCATGAAGAGGGCTGAAAGAAAGATCATAGATGTAGCAAGCGAGTTTCGGGATAAATTCGGGCGCTACTATGGTGGATTGATCGATACCTATGGGGCAGAGGATGCAGATTTGCTCATACTGGCAATGGGCTCCGTCATAGGAACGGCAAAGGATGCAGTCGATGAGTTACGTTCAGACGGAAAAAAAGTGGGGATCGTAAAAGTTCGATGCTACAGACCATTTCCGGCAGAGGCGATAGTAGGAGCCACAAAGGATGCTAAGGCAATAGCAGTGCTGGACAAAAACATCTCGTTAGGATATGAAGGTGCTCTATATACGGACGTCAAATCTGCCCTCTACAGGAAGAATGGACCTCTTGCAATGGGATTCATCCTTGGACTGGGTGGAAGGGACATCAATAAGAGGACCATCAAGAACATCGTAGCTAAGGTAGAGAAAGCGATAAAATCAGGCATATTTGAGGCTGAAAGCGAATTCGTTGACCTAGATCAGGAGGTGCTATAGAATGAGAATGCAAGAGGAATTGTTTGCACCTGGTCACAGAGGATGTGCAGGATGTGGGGCAGCCATAGCTGCACGATTGATTCTAAAAGGTTCAGGAAGAGATACAATAGTAGTATCGCCAACAGGCTGTTTGGAGGTCATTTCATCACCTTATCCAGAGTCAGCATGGGAAGTTCCATGGATACACTCGCTATTTGAAAATGCAGCAGCTGTAGCATCTGGGATTGAAGTTGCACTCAAATCTCTTGGGCGAAAGGATGAAGCTAAAATTATTGCAATAGGAGGGGATGGTGCCACCATTGATATCGGAATCGGGGCTCTTTCTGGAATGCTCGAAAGAGGTCATGATGTTACATACATATGTTATGACAACGAAGCATACATGAACACAGGCATCCAGCGCAGTAGTTCGACGCCCTATGGTGCATCTACCACGACAAGCCCTGCGGGAAAGGTGTCGTTCGGTGAGAACAGACCAAAGAAAAATTTACCTGCAATAGCCGCTGCCCATGGTATACCATACGTTGCAACTGCCTCGATTGCCTATCCAAAAGATGTAATCCGAAAGGTAAAAAAAGCGATTTCCGTAGAAGGCCCCAAATATTTGCAGATACATGCGCCATGTTGTACTGGATGGGGATTTGATGGTAGTAAGACGATAGAAATCGGCAGACTTGCGGTCGAAACAGCATTGTTCCCAATATATGAAATTACAGATGGCAAAGTCACTTCTGTCAAGAAGATCAAGAGAAAACCCATTGAGGAATATCTAAAAGTGCAACGAAGATTTAGACATTTGCTCAAAAGCGAGGTTGGAAAGGAAGCGATACAGAATATCAAGGACATCGCAGAAGCGAATGCGGAGAAATTTGGGTTGGACCTATGACATATGTTGGAAGGATTGTCGTAATAGGTCACTCCGAAGGTTTGCCCTTTGCAGCCTATCGAGTGTCATCTCGCTCATTTCCGGATCGTATAGCTGTGACAAAATTTGACTCCGTGAGCGTCACCCCCAAGGATCCAAAAGACCTGTCCAAGAATCCCTATATCTCGTATAATTGCATCAAAGTAATCGGAGATGCCGCGATCGTCACAAACGGATCACACACAGAACCCCTAGCAGAAAAGATAGAACTTGGATATCCTCCCAGAGATGCTACGGCTCTAACTCTTTTAGCGATGGACTATGAGAAAGACCAATACAAAACGCCAAGAATTGCAGGCGTTGTCGACAAAAACGGAAAAGGGTGCTTGGGAATCGTACAAGCAGAGGGTATAAAAGTCAAGGAATTTAAGCTTGAAGAAGAGGCTTTTCTCATCGCAACCTATGAAAAGACCGACTTTGAGAGATTGCATGTAAAGGGATCAACTGCCAATGAGATTGCCCATGCCATCTACGAACTGGAATTCGAGAATCCAGTGTGTGCGGCCGCTGCACTGTGGGATGGGGAGTTTAAAACGAGTGCATATAATGGGCATCAATAAATAAACAGCCGAAAAATGACAAACTTTATTAAATAAACCAAACAATTTGAAATCATGCCAGACATGGTTTTAATCGTATCATACTTTTCCTTTCTGCTTGGTTTTGGAGTTTTAGTTGCAAACCTGATGAAAAAGGTGAAAATTCCTGACACTGTATTTCTGCTCTTGATCGGATTGATTTGCGGCCCTACCATATGGAAGAATCCTGCTGTTGCGCAATATCTTCAGTTCACAATCGTTGACGTGGATGCCATGTCAGTCGTGCCTGAATTTCTCAGGACTCTTGCCTTGGTGCTGATAGTCTTTACAGGCGCCTTCAACATGAGTTTCAGCGAACTCAAAAGAGTTTCGAGTATCTCCATAAAGCTGGCATTTCTAGTGGTCATACTGAACACCATCGTTCTCGGGGCCATCGCAAAGTTAATATTCGGCTTCGGAATGGTTCCTGCACTCCTAATAGGCGCGACGATAAGTGGAACCGATGCCAGCGTCGTCTTCACCTTTGAGAATTTGCTGAAAAAACAGGCCGATGTTCTCACAATCTTAAAGATGGAATCGATAATTAACAGTCCTTTGGCCGTGCTCATACCCTTCCTTTTCTTGAGTTTCTTAGAATCTGCACCCAGTGAGGTATTAGTGCCTACTGTATACATCTCACAATTCTGGCTTATGATCGCTGCTGGCGTTGGTGGCGGACTCGTTATAGGTTTTGCTGTGGCCAGCATTCTGGACAGGATGTTGAAGGAGTATACGCCCCTCCTTTTATTCGCTCTCGCACTTTTGACCTACGGATTGGTAGAAGCCGTCGGCGGTTCTGGAATGCTCGCCGCAGCGGTTTCTGGATGCATAATCGGGAATACGGCATTCGCTCACAGGAAGGCTACAAAGAAGTTCCACAGTGAGATTTCCGATATGCTGAGAATTTCCATTTATACTCTTCTTGGTGCACAGGTATTTCTGGACTTGAACCCGCTGCTTATACTTGCCGAAATTCTCTTCGTGGTCTTCGTATTTGTGGTCCGCCCAATATTTATTACGTTCCTGGCTAGAGACGTAGAAGCAGATTATGAAAGTATGATGCTCCTCAAATGGGTTGCTCCCAGGGGCATTTCAGCCGCAGCTATGGCACCCATCGTGGCTATAGCCCTAGGAGACCAACAAATAATGAACATCGTGTTCATGGTGATTCTCTTCTCCGTGCTATTCAGCACCATCACAGCAAATCTTGTGAGAACAGGAAAAATCTTGATAATTAGAGATAAGACTATGAAGGCCCGTGAGATGCTGAGAGAGAGGATTTAAAATAAAGATTAGAAGAAAATGGGTCGAAGATGAAAATTAAAAAAATTGTGATAAAAAATTTTAGATCCATTAACGAAGAAGGGATGGAACTTCAACCAAAAGAGCATTTTAACCTCATAGTTGGTGAAAACAACGTTGGAAAGTCGAATATTTTCATGGCATTCGGAGTATTAGATAAAGCATTATCATCACAAAACTACGAGTTTCTTACTAAAAAAGAGTGGTATAACGGTATAACAAAAAAAGAAATGAGAATACATATCACATTGAAACTAAACGACAATGAAATGGACGAGTTGATTAAAGAGGTTATAAAAGATTTCAAAAATGCTAATAGAGAGAGAATAAACGACCTCAAGAAAGACTTGGGCAATGAAATAGAGATCGCTATGGATCATAAAAAGGGGGAATCTAAGGTACCATATATCAAAATAGACAAATTGTATATGAGTATGGATCGAGGAGTTTTAGAATTAGAAAACCTTTATATTTCAGGTTATAACCCAGTGAATTTGGAGAGTATAATTAATGTATATTTTAGTAAAAGTGCCAGATGGTCTATCTGGGATACAATCAAAAATGAATTTCAAAATAGGCCTAATTCCGTTATTACCGTCAAGTCAGATATCTACAAGTTTGTTAGAGATTTATTCAAAGTAAATTTTAAATTATTCGAAGATATACGACAAAAACCAGTGGGGAAAAACGTAGACGTATACGAATCTTTTGATGGAGGAGATACTGCAGATGCCCTTCTAAATTTGAAAACTAGTGATAAGTCTATTGATAGAAAAAGATATGAGTTAATCCAGAAAACGTTTGGGGAATTGTTTCACAATCTAGAATTAGAATCAGTAAAAGATCGAAGTAAAAAAGCACCAGATATCCATATAACCAAAAAACAAACTGGTTACGAATTACCTCTCAATTCTATAGGAACTGGCATTATGGAAATGGTAGTTTTCTTAACCAATCTTATTGCATCTAGAGATAGAATTTTTGTTATAGAAGAGCCAGAGCTTCACCTACACCCTCACAATCAAAGATTGATGCTTGAAACGCTCGAAGAACACCAGAAAGATAATCAATTATTTATAATAACACATTCACCTTTCTTTGTTAATATAAAAGAAATTGAGAGCCATATTTTAGTAAAAGAAATCAATGGTGCATCTATAGTAAAACAGCTACCTAAAGATTACTTCAATCAAATAGAAAGTTCTAAAATTGAGAGAAATTTAGACATAGAAAATAGAGAGATATTTTTCTCGCGGGCGATATTGCTAGTAGAAGGTGAGACAGAAAAAGGCGCTTTTCCTATATTTGCAAAATATTATAACAAAGATTTTGATAGGATCAGCGTTTCCACTTTGGATGTAGGATCAAAAGATAATTTTGAGATATTTATGAAATTATTGAACGGATTTGAAATACCATACCTTGTTGTATGCGATAAAGATGCGATCATGGAAATAAAAGGCAGTAAAATAGATGGCTGTTTAACCAGCTCTTTATTCTCTCAGTTATATAAGTTACAAGTATTAACAAATAGTGAAATCAAATATCTAAAACAGGTTGAAAGCGAGATCCAAGAAAAAAGCAAAAGGGTAAAACAATACAAAGATAGCTTATTCGAAAAGCTAAGAAAAATAGCCATGAACCATAATTGTTTTGTTTTGTCTGGCACTTTTGAAAGTATTCTAGAGCAGCAAGGTTATGCAGATTTATTTACAGAAGCGAGAAACGAAGTTGGCAAAAGTAAAGTCCGTCAAGGAAGGTTAGTTGCAAAGAAGATTATAGAACAAGATAAAGAAGTTCCCAATGAATATAAAGAAATAATTGACAAGATGTCTGAAATCTCAAAATAGAGGCGAATAATAAATTAAGGGAACAGAAAATCATCATAAAGGATGTTGGTGTTTAAAAATGAATTTTATTCAAAAGTTGATCAATGCATCGAAAAAGAATGACAGCCTGCTATGCATAGGACTTGACCCTGACGTAAAGAAAATTCCTTCCTTTTTGAGTGATGCCAATGACCCAATCTTCGAGTTCAATAAGCGGATCATCGACTCAACCAAGGATTTGGTGATCGCCTATAAACCGAATCTCGCATTTTACGAGGCACTGGGTCTGCATGGCTTAAAATCCCTGGCCAAAACCGTAAGGTACATTCCCGATGACATCCCAATCATCGCTGACGCCAAGAGAGGGGATGTTGAACATTCGGCAAAGGCCTATGCCAAGGCTATTTTCGATGCGTTTAACTTTGATGCGGTCACGGTGAATCCGTATCTGGGCAGTGATTCTGTCAAGCCCTTCCTGGATTATGCAGAAAAGGGTGTATTCATCCTGTGCAGAACGTCCAATCCGGGTTCAAAAAATTTCCAAGACCTTTGCTGCGATTCCAAAAAATTTCTTTACGAGATCGTGGCTGAACATGTGATGGGCTGGAATGTAAACAAAAACTGCGGATTGGTGGTTGGAGCCACCTATCCAGAGGAGCTGAAAAAGATCAGGGATATGGTGGGAGAAGATATGCCCATATTGATACCAGGGGTGGGCGCACAGGCTGGTGATCTGGAAAAGGCTGTAAAGTTTGGCACCAACTCATCGGGAGATATGGCAATTATAAGCGCATCCAGGGTCATCATCTATGCCAGCAAGGAAAAGGATTTTGACACAAAGGCCAGGATGGTTGCCAAGTACATAAGAGATGACATCAACCAGTTTAGATAATTCTGGGGTTTCGAATGTAAGCAATTTCCTAATTAGTAGAAATTATGGGGAGGGTTATGGTAACAAATAACAAAATGTGGAAAGAAGGATTTGTAGCATTAATAGATATACTTGGATTCTCAGAAGCAACACTCAAAGATAATCTAAAAGGATTTTTTTCTGATTATGACACTTTTATTGATAAAATTATAAGTCAATATAAAAAAGAAAAAATCGGATATATTGTATTTTCAGATACGATCGTTATATATTCGGAATCTTCTGCTGTAAAATCAATGAATTCAATTATAGAAGCTTGTTCTTTATTATCTACTCAATTATTAAAAAATGGTCTGTCAACTAGAGGATGCATCTCATATGGAAGATTTCATTTAAAGATGAGTAAAAATGGCGTTATAATCGCTGGTAAACCAATAATAGATGCTTTTGATTACGAAAGAAGACAGGATTGGATTGGAGTTATGGTTTCTCCTTTGGTTATTGAATATTTATCAGATTGCAAGAGATTGAAATCATTCAAGAATAATAAACTGATAATAAAATGCGATAAAATTCCATTTCATACTGAGGATCAAATAAATAGCAGGAAATATGAGGGGTATATTGTCATTCCCACCATTTTTAAAACTCCGAAGCCACCCCTTAATAAAGATATTATTGTTCGTGATTTACGTGAGATAATAAGACTAATTGAGGAGAGGAAATCATTTGCAACAGGTATTCCATCTCAAATGAAATACAATAACACATTAGAAATATATGAAAATACTCTTTATGAAATTCAGGGTTATGGATTTCCAAACACCCCTGCTATAAATATTATACTTGGCATGGATCAGAAGATAAAAGAAAAAGATAAATGGAAGATACCTATTATCTTAGTTAATACTGAAGAAACAACAGCGGAAAGTGTTAATTCTTCTATTGAATTAGTACATCCAGATAGTTGTGTGTCTTTTTCATGTGAAGGTTTTAATGATGATTCAAAATGGAATCCTGGCAGGACAATCTTTTCGAATAATATGAAGCAATCACTTTTAAAGGATTATAGACTTGCCATTGGATATATTATTTTTCAATTAGATAAAGGAAAACGCATGATTAGATTGAGAATGAGTATCCATGCAAAAAATATGAAAAAACATATTTATTGGGTACAATTATATCCGTCACTAACAGATATTAAAATGAAGACTATTATCGATGAGTATCAATAGTAAATTTTAAACTCCTATCAACCACTCTGCAAAATCGGTTCAACACCCAAAGAAGCCGATGTAGAAGCCTAAGGCGAAAAAGATGTCCAAGAGTGATAACACGTTTCAACAACCTGGGGGAAGTCTGGAATACCCTTAGAGAAGTTTTAGGTATTGAGCTATTAATTATTGTATTGCAAAGTTACAAAAATACAGAACAGAATTACTAACTATCTCTGACTTTTTCCAAATTTCTTTGAAATCCAGTTTTTTAGTTTACGGATAGCAATTGCTATGGTAATTAGGCTGGCAATTAGTGCAATAAATATGACAATATTACTAATAATCCAATCCCATAAATCTCTAATCATATCCTGAATCGGACCTCTCGATACCTCCACCGTAGGTTGTATCACCTTGAATTCAAGGGGATTGGCTGTTGTTTGTAAGTTTGGACGGAACAAAAACTGGCTCACAAAATTTTTTTGATACCAACGAATATCTTCCCTACTCTCAACTGTAAAATAGACAGCCCAGCTACCTACTCTTTCGTCTTCTGATAGGTCGTTATAGTAATCAAAAGGAATATACAAAGTATGTGTATCTTCTGGAGGGATGTAAAAACTATGGGAAATCCCATGAATAACATTGTCACCCTGTACCTCTTTTCCATTATGTGTAACCCTCAAAGTATATTTAAAATATTCACCTTGAAAAGAAACCCAATCTTCTGTGGGATTTGTAAAAGTTATCTGAAGCATCAAAGTCTTTGATGCCAAAATTTGCTCTTCAACAGATTCTCCATATAGTTCTATTGTAGTACCAATTTCATCTGCGGCAGAGGCTAACTGTGCTACTGATAGAGCAAATATTACGATTATGGAAATGGCGAGAACATATTTCCGCATTCTTTTAATCTATTTGATTTCTATTTTGGGTATTTATAATCTTATCTTATCTGAACTAAAAACGAAACTCCTGAATTATTAAATAAACATGAAATTTGCTGGGCTTATTTATCTGTCTTCTTACCTTCTGCAACTTCTTTTACCCGAAAAACGTTATATGAAAGTGCCCTTCGCCAACTAAAAGCAAAAAGGTGAAAAAGATGTCCAAGAGCGATGACTCTTTAAATACCTATGAATAAATATATTTTATTTACAATGGAGTATTAACTATGAACCCGATTTTCTTTACCTGGTTTGGAATATGTTTCATATGCTACACACTCCGTACTTCATTTCACGTATTAGACAATAAAAAAAGTAATTTACTGAAAAGCAAAAAACTACCCACCATAATGTCAGTTACAATGTTTTTCCTATGGTTTTCATGGTTCCCCATGTCTTTTTTTGATCCGATAAAAATGAATATTTCTTTGGCAAAATACTTCGGATTGATCTTATTCTTAGCGGGATTTGCCCTCGTTATATTATCGCACCTAAAAATAGCGGGATTTGTTAGTGATGAACTAATCACAACTGGCATCTACTCGAAGATAAGGCATCCGATGTATTTAGGGTTTATACTCTGGATTGTTGGTTTTCCCATGTTCATGCAGAGCCTTATCACTCTTGCATCATCGATTATATGGATACCACAGATTATGTACTGGAAAACATCAGAAGAAAGAAAGTTGGAGAAGAAATACAAGGATTATAAAGAATACAAAAAGAGGACGTGGTTTTAGAGGGTAAGCATACAAATAAATCATTTATTAGAAGACGTGAACTCAAAATGTCTTTACAATTTTGACACTTTTTTGTAGTCTAACACGGTTTATGCTGTTCTCAGCATCGGTGCAACATCCAAATATTCAGAACCTTTACCAGCAAGCAAGCCACGTATCGCCTCTATGTCCGCATCAACCTCTATCGGCTTACCACAAACACCTATCACTTCCTCTGGATCTTTCAATAGATGCCCTGTGGTGACGCAAACAACGCGCTCGTCCGGCTGGATCATACCTTTTTCCCTCAATTTTATGAGACCTGCGATTGATGCTGCGCTGGCTGGCTCCACACCAATGCCCTCAATGCGAGCTAGACTTTTTTGTGCCTCGATGATCTCTTCGTCTGATACCTTTTCAGCTATCCCATCAGAATCATAGATTGCACGCAACGCTTTCGGCGCATTCACGGGATCCCCTATTCTGATGGCAGATGCTATGGTCTCTGGATGTTTCTCGGGTAAGACTTTATCAGCGCCTCTCTTAAAAGCATCAACGATCGGGCATGCACCCTCTGATTGAATGCCTGTCATCCTGGGAATTTCATCGATGATGTCAAATCGTTTGAACTCTGAGAAGCCCTTGTAGATGGCGGAAATGTTACCAGCGTTACCAACCGGAAGAACGACCCTATCTGGCGATTTCCAGCCCAGTTGATCTATGATTTCAAAGCCGATGGTCTTCTGTCCTTCCAGCCGGAAAGGATTGATCGAGTTAAGCAGATAAAATTCCCTTCGTTCACATAATTCTCGCACCAATCTAAATGCATCGTCGAAGTTGCCCCGGATAGTGATCACTTTAGCGCCATGCATCAAGGCTTGGGCTACTTTACCCATGGCAACCTTGCCCTCTGGCAGCAGTACAACGG
>CAYZWV010000017.1:0-19753 GCA_964482255.1 uncultured Methanocellaceae archaeon | reverse complement strand
GGCTTAAACGCTCAAGGGCATTTCAATCCCACTATGGTCTGATTTTAACCGGTGACGGATACATAGCAAATGACGATATTATATTAGATTTCAATCCCACTATGGTCTGATTTTAACGACAACCCTCTCCAAGGTGGGTTATCCCCTTCATATACTTATTTCAATCCCACTATGGTCTGATTTTAACCCTGCCGTCATGTCCGATTAAATATTGCCAATAAGTTCCAAAATAGATGTAAATTCGTTCAATTATTTAAAGTATTACCCATATCTTTCGTGGTTCTTTATAAATGGGTTACAAAATGAGAGATCCCCGAAAATGCTTTCATATGATTTCGGATATTTCTACCTTACTTGTTCCTAATTCGACGGTTCGCAGAAATTTATCGCTCCTCAAAACGTAAATTCTCACCGAGTCCTCGGCCACATCGATCAAATCTTTAATCCTATCCTCTATGACCTTTAATTCCACCTTTGTTAGCTCTCCCTCAAAAACAGAATTCTGGACCCAATTTAGGTACTGCTTCAAAAATATCCTGACCTTATTCACCCGATCCACGTTCACGTCATACACCGCAATGACGTACATCCTACCACCACATCACGAGAGGTTTGTACTCATGCGTTCCCAATACATGCTTCACCAACTTGTATAGCTCCAACCGGATGAGGCGTTGATAGGACACCTCTCTGCCGAGACCTTTGTGTTTAATGGTCGTCGATAATCTGTCGTGATAATTTTTGAGAAAGAGTTTTCTGCCGGTATCAGACAGAAGCATATCGCCCAGCTCGCCCAAGAAGTGCGAGTCGTCAAGCATCTTCTTGTTGACGAGTTTGAAGATGACCCTGTCAATGATGATCGGCTTGAAGATTTCTGCAACGTCTAAAGACAGTGAAAACCTTCTCTCAAAAGGCTCATGAAGGTATGAGATCGTAGGATTTAGTTGGGTGTTATAGATTTCCGTGAGCACCGTCGCATACATCAGGGAGTTGCCAAAAGATATGAGGGTGTTCGTCTTATTGTTCGGTGGCCGTTTGACCCGCTCACCCATCTTAAATTCCTCAGGGAATATCTTGTCGATAGCACCATAATACGTGTCGCGTATGTGTCCTTCGACACCCATGAGTTCTGGAACGTTATTGCACTCTTCGATTCTGGGGAGTTCGCGTTCAATTCTCCCGATATGGCCCTCAATCGATGGATTTGAGCTGCAATAATACCTGAGGTTCTTCAGGATGTTCTGTGCAGCACCCTCAACGAATCTTTTTGCGAGATAGATGCGTTTATCGGCATCAAGGTGGTGCTCTGCTTGGTGAATGGTAACGTCACCAGCTACCAAGGTTTCCCGCGGGTACAAACTTCCCTCATAGAAGCCATAATTGTTGAAGAAGTGAATTGGCACGCCTTTTCGTGATAGGTAGGATACCACGCCGGATGTGAAGGATAGGTTGCCATAGGCATATATCGTATAGATCTTGCTTATGGGCAGGGCACGCTTCTCCTCCTTGTTGATGAAATAGACGGTATTCTCCTTCCTTCTCAGAACGCCGTCCTTTGTGATGTAGTAGTTGGTTTTCATTCTTCCTCCTTTTCATTCTCCTCCGAAGCAGAACTCAACATAGCTGCATCTGTTGCACAATTTACGCTTAGATGGTGAGGGCATCTCTCCCGAGACGATTTCGACTATATTGCTCATTATCTGCTCAATGGCTTTAAAGTCCTCTTCCGCAGGCTCAACGATCTCCTTTTTATTCAACAAGGGGTAGTTTAATATTCCTCTCGCTTTGACGCCTCTTTGATGCAGATAATACAAATAATAGATAAGTTGCCACCTGTGTGCACTCTCCATCTTCCTAGATTTCTTGATGTCGTGCACCTCTACAACATCGCCCTTCTTCACGAAATCAATGGATATAGCGTTATCAATTAGGATATCCTTCTTCCTCCTTTGGTATCTTGATTCGTGTATGAGCTTGCCCATGAGAACGTCTTCTGACTCGCGTTCCATCTGGATGTTGTGGGAGAAAAGCCAGAGCTTCGTATGACAGATGAAATAGTATGCTACTTTCACGCCCGTGATGGTCATGGGCTTGATGTGAGATTGCAATTTCATCATCCTTTCTTTGACATATATCTCTTTAGTGCCCTGCGATTGGCATGCCATACGCCATTAATTTTCACGGCATCAAGCACTCCTCGTCTTGCCAACAGGCTCAGATATTCTTGACCATATGGCGACCCCTTTGCTAGTTCACCAAGTGGCAGTAGCTCATCATCACCGCCCAGTAATGAAAAGTACAGGTTCAGCGACTCTGCTACTGACTTTGCGATAAAGTTGATGAATGCTGCTGTATCGCCTAGATCCGCCTTTCGTAGCGTTTCATAATACTTTTTTCTGTCCTCCTTTCTCAACACAGTGGGTAGATAGCCATACTTCATCAGATGCAAATTTGTGATAAGTCTCGCAACTCGCCCATTGCCGTCGACAAATGGATGGATGGCCACGATGCCATGATGGAGCAATGCTGCCGTAGTAACTGGATCATGCGTTGACTTTTTTATGTCCTCCAAGAGCCCCCCCATCAGTTTAGGAACTTTCATATAACTTGGCGGCGTTTTGGCTGCACCAGTAATGCGAACGTTGGTGGTGCGGTACTTTCCAGCCTCAGATAAGATACCTTTAGTCACCATTCCGTGAACTTCTTGAACGCTTTCATTTGTGAGGGGATTTTTGCTCTTTGCAAGCCTCTCAATGTGGTCATAGGCCCCTGCTGTATTCGTCGCCTCTAAATGTTCCCTGAGACTTTTACCTCCGATCGTAATGCCCTCCTCTAAAATGAGCTTGGTTTCACTGAGCGTTAGGGTGTTCCCTTCTATGGCATTGGAGTGATAGGTGTGAAGCAACCGTAGCTCTTCTCGTAGCTTTTTCACAGAATCCGTTGGCAGAGGTCGCATCTCGTCCAAACGCCTCTTTTTTCCCTGTATCCTGCCAAAAATGTCCATTCTTACGGTCTCGTTCATATAATTCAATTCACTCCTGCATCTAAATATCGGTATCGGATAAATTTTCAATTAGCCGATATGAACAATGTAGTATGGATAATATAAATTAATATCGGTATCTGGGAGAGAGATGTATAGCCGATATTTTAGGGGATACAAAATGAGTTAGATATCAAAGGGCAGAACAATATGCATTACTTTCCCGCCCATTGAGATTTTATCAAGAGCTAACAGCGATTTGTCGAATGTCACCATCTTTCCGATGCCGTTTGATAGGAAGTTTGCAAGTATTAATGAGTCCCTGCCGCCTAAAGCATATTCCATACCAATAGTAAGACCGACCTTCGTGATTTCTTTTGTCTGATTTAAGAACAGCGTCGTGTCAATGTAATCGATCAAAACATCCATTGCCTGATATCTGTCCCACTTTTGTGCATACACAAGGGTATGATAGGCTTCATGGACAATGGTCGGGTTGGTCGCAGCGTTTGCGTCAGCCAATCGCTCCGCATCCTTGTGGTCGGGATGCTCGACATCCAAGAAAGACACTAAAACGTTTGTGTCTATCCCCAGATGCCCTTTATCTCCTCTGGCGTCGCCCATCTTGGTTCCCCTGTCCTTTTTGGACTGATCCCCTTCAGCTCTCTCAGGCTGTTTCTTTTCTTCCGTGAGGGCTTGAGAATTAAATCCCCGTCCTTACTCTCAAAGGATATCACCATGCCTCCCTTGATTCCGCACTGCTTCCTGAGATGCGCTGGGATCAGTATCCTGCCCTTGTCGTCCACAACTGCTTCTGCCATGATTACCTATATTTAATGCGCATCCACCCTATTTAAATATTCCCACATGATGGTGGGAAGAAGATGCGAGTAAGGGGAATTTGGCGACGAAGAGGGGGGGTAGGGGATTAGATGAAGCGGGTGGTGGATACGGGGAGAGTGGCGGGGTTGCTAGGAGGATAAAGATATTTTTGGTAATGAAAGGTGATGCAATTTACTGGTAGTTATGGGTAAATAATATCAAATAAACACGGCATATTCATTCGTTTTCTGCGGAAGATTAGTTATCTGAATACCTATTAGCGGATCATAAGATGCACTGATCTCAAATACATTCTCATCCTCAAGAATCGGTTCGATATATCCTTTGGAAATGAGCATGCTGAATTGTGGGACACGCAGCGGAACGAGCAGTAAGCCCGCCTCAATCCATCGCTTATCTTTGCGCAACTTCACATATTCATCATGATATATCTTCGGCAAAACCTCGATTGACTGGTCAGTTCCTTCTATAACATCCTCTACCCAGTTACGATAAACTCCAGCAATCGTATATTCATCAAAATCCTTCAGTTCTGGATAGTTTAAAGCGCGTTCAAACTCATCACTTTCCTTTCTCTCATACCCCTCAGCATAAACCATGTCTGCTACATCAATGAGATCTTTTTCTGTCAACACAGCATCTTGTAGCGGTCCTATATGTTGGAGGGTCTTTTCAACAATCGATTTCGGATAGATATTTACTTTATTTACTTGCTCCCTCAATACAACTACAGTTTCAGGATCTCGTTTACCATATCGGTTCACACGCCCGAACCGCTGAATTAATGCATCGATCGGTGCTGGTTCGCTTATGCAGGCACCATAATCTAAATTCAAACTGACCTCAACCACTTGAGTAGCAATAAGGATTCTTGGTTGCCGATTTAAGATCTTATCCTCCAGATTGCTTCGGTCTCCCTGAGTAAAACGTGAATGAATCAATACTGGCATCTCAACATGGTATCTTCCTTCATGGATTCTGTTGACAACATATTCATAGACACTTTGTGCAGTCGAAACATGATTGCAGATGATTAACAATCTTTTGTCTGAAAACCGTTCCATAAAAGTGTCGAGTTGTTCTAAAACATTTCCGGACCATATCTCAAGTATATGCCGCTTTTTGACGATGACTTCGTTGTCCATTGGCTTCGTCGGATCTGGTTCGATTATTGTTAGATCGGTGGGTAAATGCTCTTTGATAAGTTCTTGAAGAAACTCTGGCATTGTTGCTGATGCGAATAGAAACTTTGCGCCTAGAGGTTTTAGCCATTGAATCATCGCGAATATGAGTCCTATGATTCTCGGCTCATAAGCATGAATCTCATCAAAAATAAAGCATGCTCTTGGAAATTCTATCAATGATTGCTCCCAACCACGCCCGCGTAATGCACTGCGTAGAATTTGGTGCGGTGTGCATGTTCGGATTGGATAATACATCTCTTGTGCAAGGTCTGCTAGAATCTTTGCCTTATTACTATCCTGTGATGAGTCTTCCTGAAGTTTGTACAGATAAGCAACGTTTTTGTGATGAAGAAGCCCCACGTTTCTTAGACCATATATAGTTCGTAACGTGCCAAACATTGCGTTTATACTTGCAGTATATGGCAGCACATAGAATAAACGTCCATTTTCAATTTGATTGCAAGCCGCCCATAAAAGAGAGGCATTTGTTTTTCCAGAGCCTGTGGGCGCTCTCAGAATAGCATCGCCAGAAACATTGCCAGAAGCCAGTTGAAATGGACGGGGGTGTTCGTTCTCTCTAAAAACTTGGTAATCCTTCAGTATGACTGGTAATGGAAGACTTGTTACATTGGCAGACGATAGATGATCTGAACTGATTAGTGCACCCCTTAATAGTGCAGCATATCTCCGTTTATCCTTTGGTATATTTGCAGGTTGACCCTTTCTTGTCGAGCGGGATAACCACTCATAAGATAGCCCGATATCTGTGATATCTGGAATCTCAGTCAGTTCCAGTTCCTGTTGCTTTGTTTCCCGACACAATCTATTCCACACATTTAGAAGGTCTTTGGATCGTCTACGCCATTCCTCTCGCATTTCCTCATAAACCGGTGTAATATTGTCTAACTCTCCCTTGAACAGCATCTGGTGCTCAGGTAACGTTTTCTCATTACTTGTCGCGGCGTCTGGTAAAATACTTCGGTGATGGGTTAAAACCGCAAATAACAGTTCTTCTTTTACGTTATAAAATGTCGCAGCAAAAGCAGTGGATAGAATTTCATGGCGCCTGCCAGACCAGTTCTTTGCTTGCTTATACATAACATCCTGAAAACCACTCGCTGATTTGCCAACATCATGCACAATAGCACAGAAGAGCAGATCCTTCTTCAATTTCTCGCGGTATCCACTATCAAATGGCGCACAATCGGCGATTGAAGATGCTACTTTTGCACAATCCCGTAGATGATCAAAGAGTGTTGTTTTTCCATCACTCTTTGCCATTAATTCCGGCCCACTTGTGGAGATATATGACGTGATCATCATCCTCGTCGGTTTTTACATGATATAAATTCGGATTCACAATGATCGAGCCTGTGGGAACAACTTGAAATAATCGAATATTCATGGGGTCTCTTGTCACTCCAGTTTGTTTGTTGTCAAAGAACTCCGGAAGTCTTAGCATCCTACCACCCACAGCCTCTTGTGGAAATGGCATGAGGGTTGTACAGACCTTGCCAGATGGTTTTTGCTCCACATCTACTTTTTCAACCCTCTCAATCCATGCTAAATCCTGTGATCTTCCTAGGGTTGGAATTCCCGCAGGTTGCCCGAGAATATCAAAGAAATCCATATTATCTAGATATAATTCTAAAACTGGGTATGTATGAAATTCATAGAATCTTATGGATGTTCCTTTTGGGTGAGGTTGCAACCTATCGTTTTTAAGTTCAAATCGGTGGGTTGTCTCCATATCCACACCCAACCCGGCACCAGAAGCACCCTCACCAAAATGATACTCAAAGCCGATCCTAACCTCATCGGGATAAACTTCTCTTCCTGCACAACATCCGATAAATCCAAGCAGTGTAGAGTATGACGGTACTGGAGCACAGAGAGATTTACCGCTCACGATAAGAGGGATCCTAAACGTTGCCGTAATCCCCCTGATTGTAGCATGGATTAGTTTATCCATCTGAAAGTCCTCTCTGTCAGGTTATCTAGTTTGTTGTACCTTCACTGCGCCGTTTTGTCTCTATCATATCCAAGATGCTCGGAAACAAACGCTTTTGTTATGTTGATCGGTGTATCAACAACAAATCTGGAATCGTTTGCACCAAGTGCATACGCCAGTTTTTCGTTTTCGGGATTAAGATAGCCTTTTCTAATTCCTACATATACCGGAGTGATCAATCGATCTGTGTAATCCGATACAATCTCTTTGAGCGTCTCTACTTTTATGCTTGGTCCGTCAGGTGATGCTTGATCTAGATTATCTTCGAATATGTTGTTGAGTATCAGATTGCCGCAATCAAGCCCTGCAAGAATCAGCACTTTTGGAGATATATCTGCTGCGAATGCTGCCTGTTTAGCGCCGCCTCTCAGAATCGAAATAGCGTGTAAAAGCTCTCCTGCGCGAATTTTCGCAACATTGCTATCTGAGAGTTCGTAAATATTCTCTTCTCGCTCTTTCAGTTTACCAGATTCCATCTCAGGCTTAATGAGATCCTCACGCAATTCTATGCGGTCACCAACGTTACGAAAAACTCCAGTGCGTGTCATATCTAATCCAAATATCGCCTGTAGATTGGTGTTATAGAAGACCGTATAATATGGAAGAGGTGTTCCTTTTTCTAAATGAACGAAACCCTCATCCTTTCCTTTCCATCCAAATTTACGCAGTGACATAAGGATCGAAGACATGAATGGAGAGGCTCTGATCAGCGGCTTAACTTTGGTCCTTTGTTGAGTTTCTTCACCGCTAGATTCTTCTTCTGTCTTTTTGCTGCGTCCCTGCCCTTCTTCAGCCCTCATATAGCCAAATAGATCATCCTCAGGATAGTTGATCGGATCCAGTTCTCCTGCTATCTTACTGGTAGTCTCCTTCTTGCTTAACTTGATGGCGCGCAATATACTTTTCTGCCAGCCAGTTTCCTCGATTAACGTGTCTCTCAACCAGCGTCTCCACGCTTGTGCCGATACATACGGCACCCTGTACTTCCCATCGGAAAATTGCTTGGGTATGACGCTGTTTCGATCTTCGCCAGATGGATCTATTCCGGCACCGTTCAGGAATGCCCCATGTGCCGAAACAAGGAATGTTCCGACTATGTGACTCATTTGTTTGGTTTGTCCCTCTTCTGACATTTTAACTTCCTCCATGTTGATTGATTTCAGGATTTATCATCATGTTCTCTTGTATTTTCTTACGATACAGGTCAGCCAGAGCTAATCTCATCTGGAATAGTAACTCATATCCAACAAAATTTCCATATTCATCGTGGCATAAATCATGCCAGAAGCGATCCCAATCATCAGGTCCAAATCCTACATGGCGTTCAGAAAGGTCGCACATCACATTTTTAATCCAATAAATGTGTTTTGCACCCCGCTTGAATTCATCAAGGATCTCCTTTCTGAAACGCTTCAACCCCCGATCTTCAACATAGTCGTTGAAGTATAGATGTGCTGCTTCCAGTATCTTTGGATTCATTTTCATAGATTCACCTTCTATATATTCGTTGTATTCATAATTTGGAATTTCATCATCTAAATGACGAAGGAAATACATGGTCATATTGAACCCTTTGTAACTAACCTGTAGTGGAAACAGTGACTCCATTGGAAAGATGTAAAGGTAATCAGCGATTGATAACTCTCCCTCCTCTACCATCTCAACAATTTTACCCTTCAGGAGATTTTTATTTTTAATATCTTTGAATACGTCTGATTTAGTCCATACTTTCTGTTCCTTTTTACTATCTGGTAGAAGACCTTTAGCCAGTTTTTGTGATGCAACAAGAGTTTTGTATGGTACACCGAGAAGGCGAGTTTGATAGAATGCAAACATCTTAACAGAAGCACCATCGCTTTGCTTTCTTGGATATAGTCCTAAATAATCTGTCTTATTGCGGATTGAATTCAACAATTGATTATCTGAATATATAAATTTATCAGCCATTGCCAGTGATGCAATCTCGCTATCCAGTCCGTATTGTGCTGCGTCCCAGATGAAACGTACTGCGGCATCTGGTATCTGTACGATCTCGCAACTTGGGTTGGTTCCTGAGTTACTGAAGAGCCATATATTAAGTTCTGCATTTCTTGGCAGTTCTTTGCTCTTCTGTGCTCGATGAATCTTTGCAAATTGAGTACACAACCATTTCACGGTTTCGCCAGTCGGTTGCTTTTTACCGATGGTCTCTATTTTCTCTCCGCCGACTGACAGTAATCTGCGATTCTCATCAATGATCGAAGCGACAAGATCCTGAACGAACGGCTGATGTGCACCCTCGAACACCATAAGTTTACCATTCAATAATCTAGTCCCGAGTGGTATGTAATTCACAACGAAAAGACATCTCGGACAGATATCGAACATTCTCGAAGACGATGGCAATGCCTGAGCATCGCTGCCAAGAGTTCCGATGAGCGGAAAGTAATCTCTTCCGATAACATGATAGCCTCCTTTATCGCCATCCACCTGTTCGTATGCTGCATTGAGATCGCATGCAGGAAATTCGCCACAACATTCGCATATGCCCGAATCTGGATATGCATCCTTGATCTGATCTAACAATCCAGACAAAATTGAAATGTACTTTCTTTTACGTAAATCCTCAAATTTTTTCCCTCTTGGTTGATATAAAGGACCATTATTACCAAATACCATAGTAAAAGACTTTAATCTTGAATTCCAATCTGCTAAATTATCGCCCGATCCAAATACCTGCTTCACATCATCATGGTCCATCTGAGTAAATGACCCCTTGCGTGCCAAATGAGCGATAACAGCTTGCCCCGTATCTACAAATGGATTGCCAGTAACTCGATAAACGTAATTTTTCACTCTACGACCTCCAAACATCCAAAACCCATCGCATTCTTTTCTCCTATGCCGGCGTCGTATGCGAAGTTTAGCAACTCGGGGCTTGCTTCCAGATCAAAAGTAATCAGACTGCATCTTCTGGGTGTGGCATTTTCTCCACTGCCTATCAGAATGCGCTTTCCCTTAAAATACCTTATCCTATTAATGTAAAAGTGATCTTTTTCCGGGGGTGACCCGTGATACTCGGTGTATCGCTCCACCAGATTTTTATGAATGTTCTCATGAAACTTACCATCTGTCGGGTAGAGGTCCCATTCCTTAAGCTCGCCATCCTCCTCTCGCAGCGTTTTCACGAATATCGGGCTTATAGCTCTGAAGGTGGAAGGGCTTGTGAGATTTTTCTGCTCCAGAATTTCGATCTTGTTGACGATGAACTTTTGGTCATAAAGGTGAAAATCAGGCTCCTGCAAAAGGCCTTCGGCAAAACTTCTCACAAACTCGACATCTGGAGAGGAAAGAACGAAATAAGCATCCTCGAATACCAGTCCTTTGCGCGATGGTTTACGATCTTGGATAACCAGATTTGAGAAATTGTAGAACTTGAAGCCATGATGGGAATGAGATTCATTCGCTAGCTTAATGTTTCCTAGTGCCAGCTTCCCATATAGCATCGATGCTAGGGCATATTGGTAATCAAAAGGAAGCAATCCTTTTGAGATCTTTCTTGCGAATATTTTGGCGCGCATACAGTTGGGTCAGACCCAATGTTATTATGAAAAGGGATTCCTTAAGAGTTCCGATTTTTATCTATTCAAAACTTTATCAAAGACTCCCTCACACCTTCATGCTTTTTTTGAGTTTGGTCTCCAGCCAATCCCCGATGAGGGTCCCAATTATGAATATGATCGTAAGATAGATCACTGCGATTAGTACGCCTAGAAGGGTCCCTACAGCAAACAGCAGCCACGCTCCTGCAAGCGAACCCACAAGGGAGAAGATGACACCGAGAGCTAATCCTATCATCGATCCCTTTTTCAAGAGAGCCATCTTGTCTTCTTTCCCTGGCTTAACGTACCCGTAGATCAGTCCAGCAATGCCCGCGAGAAGCTCTAACACCATTTTTTACCCCCTATACTCTTCAGCATATACCACTTCAACTTTATTAAGTCAATGGTTGAGCAACGACCAGCACAATCTCTTCCAAACTCACAGTCCACTTACCAATCTTTTGTGGGCATAAACGAGAAGAGATAAAAACCTGATGAAAAGTCTAGTCTAATCCCGCCTATGCCTTTCGCAGATGTTTGTACGGTCATACACTTACGCTCATTTTACTCATGGATAGATAAGACTTCATGCGTACTATGGATGTAAATAGCCTTATTGAAACTAAAAACCAAAAGAACCAAAGGTATCATTTCTCTCTTCTGTTTTATTTGTCATTAATTTGAGTTTTATAGGGCGTAATCGCCTAGATATGGTGCAAAAGTTATATATGAAGGGGTACACTATTTTATACTAATTCCAGAGAAGTACCACTTGGGAGGTAAAAAATGGCAGAAAGAGTAAGAAATAACTTTGGTTTGATAGAGAATGGAAAAGAGGTTGGTACATTCAGTGGGCATCAACCACGAGACGCTGCTTTGAAGTGTGCATCTAGAGGTAAGACCAAAATAGTTCTCAGAGAGAAGGGTACTAAAAGGATTCATTTGTTTATAGGATCAAAAGAGAGGGTCAAAGCTCCAGCCAAAAAACCCGCATGGCTACCTGACATGGTTTGGAAGCCCAACGTCAAGAAGGTAGGAGTCAGACACCTGAAATATAACGAATTGTCAAGGAATTCGCGGGATATTTTCAGATTCTAGATAATCTAATTTATCTGTGACATATGTGAAAGTTACAGGCACCGTTTTCGGGTACCATAATTGCAAAAAAAATAATAGAAATTCTGGCATTTACTCCAAAAACAAGAAATTGACCAAAACACTTTAGTATATTGTATCAAGAGAAGAGCCCACGGCTCTAAAGATTGAGGGGTAATTTTCTTCAATTGTATATAAACCGCGGCAACAATTGCCAAGAATTTATGAAGCTCCAAGAGCCAAAAATTAAGAGGATTTGATAGTATTGTAGTTGACGAGAGATTAGGTTCAAAGCCCAAGAACGTAAAAGACAAAAAACTGATTAAAAAAACCGCTATAGAAGTCGCAAAAACTGAAAAATGGAGGTCATACTTCCGATCAAAGGTCACTCCTGGCGATCACTCTTTCCCTAACAGATACAATATCTTAAAAGAAGATTCTTTTGTTTCCGATTGCTTTGAGAGTGATCCTAGGATTAAAAAATTGAATAGACATCGATGCAGACGTATACTGCATGATTGCTTTTTGCAGTTAAAGGAAGGACATTATTCTCTGTAAATAGCCACAATTTATTTCATTTCAGTCAGATTACTACTAAAATAGCGGGAAGAATTATGCTAAAAACAAAAAGTATGTGGTGAAAAATAGAGTCTTATCATGCTATAAAAATATTGCATAGATACTGGATTGGAGATATTAGACAATGGAATATTTACATTTTATCAGCTCAGAAACATATCCTCTAATCTTTTTACCACTGTTTATATTTATTGCAAGAGTTTTGGACGTTAGCATTGGTACGATCCGTATTATTTTTATTTCTAAGGGACTTAAATATCTCGCTCCAATGGTCGGATTTTTTGAAGTAATGATTTGGCTTCTTGCCGTTGTACAGCTCTTTCAAAATTTTGACAATATTGTGTATTATGTTGCTTATTCTGGAGGCTTTGCTATTGGAACGTTTTTTGGGATGTATATAGAAAACAGATTATCAATAGGTGTGGTTATTATTAAATTAATTACTAGGAGAGATGCATCTGATTTAGTAGATTTCCTTAAGTCTGAGAACTATATGATTACTAGTCTTGATGCAGAAGGTATGGACGGGGAAGCAAAGCTCATTTATATGGTGATACAACGTCAAGATATTCAAGACCTTGTCAAGATTATCAAAAAATATAATCCAAACGCATTTTATACCGTAGAAGATGTAGGATTTGTTAGCAAAAGAATATTCCGTCATAAAGAATCTTGGTATAAAAATCATCACCTAGATGTGTTAAGATTACGCCGAAAAGGAAAATAATTGGCTGTCAAAAATAAAAGTCCACTTTAACTAACACGGTGTATACGGCTCACTTCAACCTAATCGAACCATGTACTAGAAATAACACTAACAAAATGTGTTGTTCTTTACTTCTTTTCCAAGAGCTTCTCTACCATAATTTTACCATATTGTTTCCTTTCAAGTGCATCCCATCTATTGGAATATTTTTATTCGCCTTCTTTAAAAACATCAACTTCATCAGGTAATGCATTTATTCTACTAAGAAATCTTGCTCGGTTCCTTTTATATTTGTGTAAGATATCTGCTTTCTCGTCCTGTATCCCCCATGGACTAATTATCAGCAGGTCTCCGATTTTAATTCGTCCTATTCGCCTTTTTTTTCTACCGGGAATACGTGCCAATCGGGATTTGCCGTCATCACAGTTAACATTCACTCTTGAGCCGCCTAATATTTTGTCTACAATGGCAAACATTTCATTCTCCTCACTTTCTGGCAAAGGTAATAATATATTATCTTTTTTCTTCTCTTTTTTCCTCCAATATTTCATAATACCACAAACAATCAATTTAAAAGCCGAGTAATTTTTTTTTTGGCTAAGTGCATCCTCCTAGACTTATCTTACTCCAGTTTTTTAGTACAGCTATCCCTCAGTGCGGGTATCCATATCTCACCTCCATTCATAATTTCTTTTCGTACAACATAAAGTGTCTTTCTGGTTTGTAGTAGTCTTTCACCGCAATATTTCCCATCAATCTTACAAAATCCCCTTCCTTAGCACTAACGTTAATATACCCCATCTTTTCAAACAATCTCTTTGACAGCTTGTTTTTTGGGTCTATCGTCAACTCAATTCTACTACATCCGAGTTTCCTCGCTTCTTTTTCAGCTTTTTCCAAGAGCATTTTTCCTATGCCTTTTCCTCTAATAGAAGGATCCACCCCAATTTGCCACATAAAGTACGTTTTATCGTGAACCTGTGATACAAACCCCAATAAAAAACCAACGATATCGCCATTATAATCCGCAACAAAACAGCTATTGCCAAAATACCGAAGAATTATCTTATAAAAATGCTCAGCATAATTTTCCAACACACCACATCTAGAAACAAATCCATATACTTTAAGAAATTCTTCTTCCTTTACATTCCTGATGGTTGGTTTAATTCTCTCAGCATGCCCACATGGATTATTTTTGATTCTATCATCTCCTTTTTTCCTATATCAGTTCTATGGTAAAAATCACCTTTCACCAACGAAATCGCTCTTTCTACCTTAGCATTGGCATCAAAAATAGTATCAGCTTTAGCGATAAATGCAATACCTCGCTCAGAACCAGTATTTAAACTTCCAGACTCATCTATGCCACAACTATAGTAGATGTTTACTCCTTCTTTTTTTATTTCATCTGCTTTAAAAGAAACATCTAGATTCCCATACAATTCTTTGGGATAGTTTCTTGGCACGATATACTTGCATACCGTCGCCTTGTGTTCAAATTGAAGGGAGACCTCTTCTCCAGATAACAAGTTTATAATAATATCGAGAATGTTGTTCTTTAAAACAAATAGAATGTTAATCCATTCTGGGTCTCCTGGTCTGAAGTTGTATTCAATCAGTTTTATGCCATCTTTTGTTATCATAAACTGTCCATACAGAAAACCCCTACAAATCTCTCCTGTTTCTTCATGAAAAGCATTGATAGTATTCCCCATGATACCAAGCGCTTTAGTATAATCTTCTTGCGACATAAATGGCAATAGAATGTCAGCTTCAGAGTAAGAACCCATACTGGCCGTATTGGGACCTTTCTCACCTGGTAGTAATTTTTTAAAGTCCTGCACAGCAGGAGTAGGAATCATATGGCTGCCGTTAACAAAGCATTGGATGGTAAATTCTTCTCCTATAATTCTTCTCTCTATGAGAACCTTAGAATCCCCTCTTTTATCAAAAATATGTTGAATATATCTGATTACGTCTTCTTTGGTTTTTAATTGATCCTCAAAAACTTTAACACCCAATCCATCTGTAAGTCCAACTGGTTTAACTGCGATATCCCAATTCAATTTCTCTGCATATTTGATTGCATCATCGGCGTTGTCAAAAACTTGAAATTGAGGAGCTCCTTTTATTTTATACTTTCTCATTAACTCTCTCATAAATGCTTTATCCGATTCCAATCGTGCTGCCTGTTTCCTTGGACCGAAGGTTTTTATCTTCTTATCTTCCAATTTATCTACCAAACCAAATGAGAGGGGTTCAGCCGTTGTTACAATCACTAAGTCAATATCTTGTTTTTTTGCATAGCCAACAATATTATTTATAGCACTTAAATCTCCAATTTCATATCCGTTCAAAAGCGGGATAATGGCCGGATTTTTTATACTCATATAGGCAAAGATTTTGATATTTAAATTCCTAGATCTAAGATTTTCGATCGTTATTTGAGCTTTCGCCCAACTGCCAACTACTAGCACTTTTTTACCAATCATTTTTTTGAACACACCCTACACATTAGGCTCTTTGAGAGGGTTCCATTTGTCTCTCCTTTTAATTCTTTCAGTATCCTTAGGGGTGAGGGAAGTTGTTTTTCCAAAATCTGCTAGAAGTTTTGCAATACCTACAGCTTTAAACTCATTAGCACCTTCAAGATTTAGCTGCAAATCACATTCTTTACAGTTTCTATCACAGAAATATGGTTTGTAGGAGTCAGGCTCTTTATAACTAACAGTAACACCTTCATAGTTTCTTAAAATCACCTTGTTGGTTCCCCACGAAACTATATAATTAGGCATAACTGGGATCTTACCCCCGCCTCCAGGAGCATCAACAACATATCTCGGAATTGCAAGTCCGCTAGTATGACCAACGAGATTTTCCATTATTTCTATCCCTTTACCAACTGGGGTTCGAAAATGAGTTAGCCCCTCCGACAAATCACATTGAAAAAGATAATAGGGTCGAATTCTATTTTGCACGAGCTTATGGAGTAACGTCTTCATGATACGCGGACAATCATTAACTCCTGCAAGTAAAACAGATTGATTGCCAAGGGGGATTCCAGCATCCGCCAGCTTTTTTATAGATTCTTTAGCAGAATTTGTCAGTTCTCGTGGGTGGTTAAACTGCGTGTTAATCCATATTGGATGATGTTTTTTTAGCATCTCCACCAAGTCACTAGTTATACGATATGGAAGAACCGCGGGAACCCGTGTGCCTATTCTTATTACCTCAACATGAGGGATACCCTGCAATTCCATAAGTATCCAATCAAGATAATCGTCAGAAAGCATAAGTGGATCGCCACCCGACAAGAGAACATCTCTCACAGCAGGAGTTTCTCTTATATATTTGATTCCTTTCATAATCTCTGACTTAGGAGGGATGAAATCAACATCACCCACTTTTCGTTTCCGAGTGCAATGCCGACAGTACATTGAACAGACATTGCTAATGAGAAATAATAATCTGTCAGGATATCGATGGGTTATACATGGTACAGGGCTATCCTTATCTTCGGCTAATGGATCTTTTACATCATATTTGGTTACAATGAGTTCTTGCGGATCTGGGAAAGATTGTTTGAATATTGGATCAGAACGATAACTATCAGCGTCAATTAAGGAAAGATAATAAGGAGTAATTGAAAATGGAAATTTCTCAATTGTTTTTTCAAGTTTCTCTCTTTCATTTTTATTAAATCGTATACCTGTTAGGGTTTGAAATGTGTCAATATCCTTGATGGTGTTTTCTAGTTGCCACCTATAATCTCTCCACATAGCTAGGGTTGTTTCTGCATTTATTTTTTCTGCAATTTCTTTTTGCTTTTTTTTGTATAATGGCACTATTACATCTCTATAGGAATTCTCCATTTGTATCAGCATAAGTTTTTTCCTAATCGATTCTATTAAAAATGCAGAGTTTGTATTCTTACGGAACTGATAGTTTTATTAAAACAACAACTGAAAAAAAATTCTACAGTATACAGAGTGGGATGCTAAAAAATAGTAATTAATATCCACTAATTTGATTCTTGACGGTCTTTTTGAATTTCGCTATAGCATATATTTGAATGTAAAGTACGCCTTTGAATGTAAAGTAATTAAATTACATTAAAAGTAAGAAATAAGCAAAAAAATGAACTTAGACTAGGTTAAGGACTTCAATTATCTTTTGCTTCTCTTTTCTATGTCCTCTTCGAGAATATCTATCTGAAGTTGCTGAATTTCCAGAAGCCGTTTCCACTGTGTTTGAGTTAAGTGATCAATTTTTTCATGCAAAAGCCTTATCTCTAATTCAGATTTAAGATTTGTTTTATAATCGCTTTCTGCTCTTAACCTGTCTCTAGCCTCTTTTCGATTTTGACTCATTAGTATTATTGGAGCTTGTACAGCTGCAAGACAGGATAACACCAGATTTAACAAAATGAATGGAAAGGGGTCAATTGGTTTAATGAGAATCCTAAATGAATTTACTGCAACCCAGAGGGCGAGGGTAACAAAAAAAATCCATATAAACGTCCAGCTGCCTGCAAAGCTAGCAATTCTATCCGACCATCTCTCTCCAAAGCTCAGACTCTTATCAATTTCTACATTCGTATTTTTAACTATAGTCTCATGTTGTAATAAGCTGTTCAAAACTTCTTTTTCTATACGAGACAGCTCTCCTTTTTCCTTTCTTATAAGTTCTTCAACGTATTGCTTCCTGAATTCCTTTAGATACTCTTTGGAGATATAAGATTTATCAGACCAATTAGGAAACTTTTTTTTAATTAATTTACTTATGCTGGGTCTTACGGTCTCCGCTGAAACTGCATCTACTTCTCTAACTTTTTTTCCAGTTATATCTAAAACTTCATGACTAAGACCTGATTTTTTCATGACCATACTTTCTTCATTGTTGGGTTCGTTCGGGATTATATATCTTTTTTGGACTCTACCCTACGAAAGCAATAATTACATGTGGTTATTTAATTAAAAGAATTTTTATTTCCTGATAGGGGTTCAGAGAGCCGAAGGAAATTGTAAAAAAAGGTGTAATTTTGAACTCCTCAAAAAACACGGTCCACTTATCAATCTTCTTATTGAATTCCCATGTGACCTTATAATCTTTGGACATAGGATCTAAATTCAAGAGGACTATATGAGGGATCGTCGTTGCAAAACTCATCTTTCCACTACTACAACAGCCTGTTTAGACTATTTAAGCTGGCGGGATCGTTCAAGAAGGAGATAGTGATTATTTTCATCTAGATACCTTGCTATGTTAAATTCTTTTTCAGTCCCACCGTATATTTCAAAGCGAGCGGGGTGATGAGGACTGACACTACAACCATCAATACTATTGCTGAAAACACCTCTGGTCCGATGATTCCCATGCTTTGCGCTATGGATATGACGACCAATTCAACGCCAACCCTTGGCATACCACCTACGCCATAGATGAGGCTGTCATAAGAATCCAAACCAATGAGCTTGCACCCTATGAATCCACCAATCACCTTTCCTGCCAATGCGAGGATTATTAGAAGGGCGGCGAATAAGCCTACAGTGCTTATTGCATTCAGTTCAACGGATAAGCCTATGAAAGCGAAGAAAATGGGGACGAACAGGCCATATGAAAGACCGTTGACCTTTTCTTGCACGCCTTGAATCTTTGCGGTCGGAATGGTTGAAAGGAGTGCACCTCCAACAAATGCCCCTACAACGTCACTTAGACCTAATTCATCTGCTAAAAAAGCAGAAAACAACGCCACCATAATCACGCCAGTAAGTATTGCCTCCTCCACATGCATCTTATGGATGTATTCAAAGAGTTTTGGAAGAATATGGAGCCCAAAGATGACCATTATTAGTATGAAGGCGACTAACTTGCCCCCCACGATCAAAAGTTGACCGACTAACAAACCATGGTATAGGGCTATTTGCGTAACAACCGCCAGCAGGAAGAGTGCCATAATATCATCCAATACGGAAGTATTTAGTCTAATCGAGCCAATTTTAGTCGACAGATAATCAAGATCTATTAACGTACGGACGGTCATACCAATGCTTGTTGGTGCCAGTGCAACCCCTATGAAGAGGGACTCTAAGAGCGAAAAATTGAACATAAAACCCAGCAGAAAACCGAAAATGAAAGGAGCTGCAACCTCAAACGTGGTTGGCAACAGCGATTGTCTGAACGTCGCCCGCAGCTTGCTAAGGTTTGTTTCCTTATATCCCGCCGTGAACAAGAAGAATATTGCACCCAACCTAGCTAAGAACTTAAGGGTCTCGCTCTCTGGACTGACGAGGGAAACAGAAGCCAATAATAACCCCGCCGAGATTTCGCCCAAGACGCTTGGAAATCCGATTCTCTCAAAAAATTCTCCAAAAGCTTTTGCCAACAATAAGATTAAAAGGACTTGGAGAAGTATATTCATTCTCAATACCTTCCCCTATAAATCTCATTGATGATGTCCCTCTTGGCAAGGATACCTATGAGTTTTTTTTCAACGACAACGCACATTCTATCGATGGAATGTTTTATCATCAAAATAGCAGCCTCCTCTAGGCTTGCATTTGGGGCTATAGTTATAGGGTGAGGGTTCATAATCCCTTTAGCATCTTCACCCAGAAACATAGTGATTGACCGAGCGAGCATCGCTGACGGCACGCTCCCTATCAAGAGACACTTTAAGACTATATCCTCGTTAACTACCCCCACTAACTCTCCTTCAGGTGTTACGACCGGGTAGCTATGATAGTGATATTTCTTGAACAACCCTAG
>CAYZWV010000016.1:0-20023 GCA_964482255.1 uncultured Methanocellaceae archaeon | reverse complement strand
GCTCCAGTGCCCGCTGCACCGCTCATCTGACCGACCAGAATTCTTGGCTTCGATTGATTCAAGCGTTGAAGATGTCTCCCCACCTCGGATGCCCAGATGGCAAAGCGAAGTCCGTAAGTAGTGGGAACTCCAATCTGACCATGGGTTCTGGATACACAGACGGTATGCTTGTGCTCCACAGCCCGATCCACCAATACATCCTTCAATTCTCTCAATCTTTTTTCTATGATATCGATCCCATCTCTCAGTTGCAAAGCAAGCGCAGTATCCAATATGTCATTTGATGTCGCACCAAAGTGAATCCACTCACCGTCATCACCACATTGCTCTGCCAGCGCGAGCACAACAGCCATCAGGTCATGCCCGATTTCATCTTCGATCTCCTTGACTCTGTCAACTTGTACCTTGTTTAGATTAGCAGCAATCTTAGTTGCAGCCTCTTTTGGTATCAGCCCAGCATCCGCTTCTGCTCTTGCCAGTGCAGCCTCTACCTCAAGATACTTCTGTAACCTCACCTCTTCTGTCCAGATTCTTTTCATCTCGGGCGTGCCATATCTGAATTCAATTGGATGAATTGCCATAATGATCTCCTGGAGAAAATTATTTCCTCCGATGATTAAAGTATTTACCTTATTTTCAGGGGATTTTATTAAATTATGGTTTGGAGGGTGAAAGTTGGGAGAATGAAAGAAAATAAATTACGTTTTCCGAAACTCTAAATATCAATCCTAGACTTGAAAAATTATAAATGATAAAATGACCACTAATTATCGTAGAAAATCAATCTTGAAAGAGAGTAAACGATGGTGTAGAAAATGATAAACATATCGTCTCTATTAATGGTGATGTCAATTACATTAACTAAATATCAGTTTCTACCTGATTTGAAAGACATAAAAAATAAAGAATTGAGAAAATTAGCCAAAAGACTGAAAAACAAATCTAAAAAAGAGACCTTAACAAATATTGTAGATTGGCAAGAGAGAAATATAAGAGGATGGACAGACAGGGTATATCTCTTTCTTATATTTTACGCGTATATTTTTGCATTTTTTACCTATTTAAGTTTAGTATTCAATGTCTCCTGGATTTTTGTGCTTATATTGTTATTTATTGCAATTATAAATATGACCATTCTAGTCTCAGTCTTCATCCCACTTCTCACTTATTTCGTTTTTTTATTTTTATTGTTAATCAAAATCAGTCCAGAATCTACGACAAAAGTTACACCAACCTTGACATTATCTGCTTTTATATTAGGCGGATTAACTGCGATGATGATTTACTTAATAATGAAATACAATCATTTCAGACTTACAAAAGATTCCAAGACATCCAAAATATTATTTGATATTTTTCATATAACCTTGCCTGTAGAAAAGATCCTAAACTACCGATTAGCAATATGCAGAGACTATGCAAAACTGACAGCTTCACTACTTTTTAATATGTACCCTGATTCTGAACTATATTTCATCACAATACTTGGGCATGTAGCAACAGGTATGAAAATCAAAAACAAGACTTATGTCCTAGATCAACGCCTACCGATCTTATCAATGGATAATTGGCTGATTAAGTGGAATAAGGAAGCAAATATCTATAAACTCAAAATTGATGAGAAATCAAAAAGAAAACCATTGGATGCAGTTTTTGATAGGCATGAGCAAATACCTAAAAAAACAAATGAACTAACTCCTAAAATAAACACTGAAAAATTAACAGAAGAAACCGCGAAGATATTGGGTATAAAGCAGAGTTCACATAAAAACAAATCAGATTTTGAAATTTCACTATCCGATTATGCGATTTATTATGAAGACGACGAAATAACAAAATATTCTTTAATAAGAGCCATCAAAAATAGGCTTGAAAACGAGCTTTGTGGTAACATGAATAAAATCTCAAAAATTAACATTAGTCAAAATAAAAGAGACTTGACTGTATCAGTTTGTTTATAAGTCTAGAATGGATTAAGGATAGAAAGATGCAGGAATGAATTAAGGCGATCAGAATATACATTAAAAATAAGAATTAAACCATATGGGGCTGTAAAAAAATGAAGATTGGCAAAATAGAGAAAAGGTTTATGACCAGCCAAGAGCATGCAAAGCAGGGTATTAGACACGCAGAAAGATTATTGCAGTATGTAACTCTAAGAGAAAATCAAAATTATCTCGAAGTTGGATGCGGCAATGGACATATTTGTAAGCACCTTGCTAGGAAATATAAATTGAACTTTACTGGCACTGATGTTGATCCAGAGATGATTCAATTTGCCAAGAAGAATATAAAAAACATACCAAATATTCGTTTATTGGAAATGGATGCAACAAAAATGCCTTTTGAGGATAAAGAATTCGATATTGTCCTCTCCTTTGGTGTCATGCATCACATAGGCAATTGGGAAAAGGCGTTGGAAGAAATAAGTCGGGTTTTAAAGCCACAGGGTTTTTTTATTTTCGGTGATTTAGCGTATTCAAGATTTATCACCAGAATTTTTAGACCCATCGTAAAGAATTATGGTGTTTATACAATTGATGATATAATCCATTATCTAAAAAGAAATAACTTTGAAATTATACATAAAGAGGGACCAAAGGGAGTAATCATGAAATATTATGACATAATATTTCAGAAAATTTAAATAATTTGGAAAATAAATATAAAAAGATGAATAATGAAGTTGATGGATATATAGGAAAGCAGAAATCGCCCCAAAGAGAGATTTGCCAGAAATTAAGGAGTATTATTTTGAAGACTTTTCCAGGCATCAAAGAGGAATTAAAGATGGGAGTTCCTTGGTATGACGAAGGGAAATATTATATTGGCGCACTTAAAGACCATGTTAATTTGGGTTTTTCAATAAAGGGTTTGTCAGATAGGGAGAAGGAGCTTTTTGAAGGTGGTGGAAAATTAATGAGGCATATTAAAATTTATTCTTTAGAAGATATGGATGAGAAAAATATCGTTAAACTGTTAAAATTAGTGAAATAGAAATAATAGATTTTATGAAATTCGCCAAATATCACAGGTTATATTTATTTAATTAATCCAAACCAATTGTCCCCGTAGATAAATAGTTCTCAACAATATCCCTTACTAATTCGGCAGCAATTGGCGAGGTAATTTTGTGCATATCTATTACGGTAGCTCCATTAGGAATTGCAATTCTTCTTGTGCATGTCACTAATTCACCATCATCGAATTTTTCATTTACTCTGTGCATCGTAATCACACAATAAGGCTTCCCATCTGAAATCATTGCTGCAAAAGGATTCCCTCCTGGATAGGAAGGCCAAGTATCATCAAATGATGGATGTAAATTAAAAAATCCAAGATCAGGATAACTAAAAATTTTTTCATTGAATAGTTGCCCAAAAGTTGAAGAAATGCATAAATTCGGCTTCCAAATTTGCTCGTAAATCTCATAAAATTCATCTGTTTTTACCCTTCCAAGAAAAACTTCTAAGCCTGCAGACCGTGCTAAATCTGGAACTAAGGTCTCTTCTTCCCTTGTATAGGGATACTGCCATACTCTTTTGGTCGGACTCACAAAAGATTGTTTTGGGTCGTCTGAAGCAACACCAACTACCTCAACAAGATCTTTAAATTCACCATTTAGTAATTCATATAAAACATAATAACCTCTATAAAAACTACCAAATAATGCAATTCTTAACCTTTTTACCATACCCTTATTAAAACTATTTATCCATTAATAAAGTTTATTAATTTTAATAAATTTCGACAATATTTACTCAACTAATAAATCCTCTTCCTTTTATTCGCAATTATATTATAATGAACAATCCAAAAAAATCTTCGGCAATCGCCTAAAATTAGCTTTTCTTAAGAACTTTTTTCCGCTTCATAGGTCACTTTATACTTTCACCTTAAAATATCAATTAGCTCCTTTTTTATTGGTGAAAGTATCAAAGTCTTTAGGTAAAAATAATGCTTGAAAAATAGTATATTCAATTTTTTTTACAAATACTGTAATCAACAGCCACCCAGAGTTAACACTTTTAGTATTTTAATGGTATCAATCTCCATGGTTTTAATTTAGATTTTTACCTATTGGAGTCCTGAATATTGAGATGGTTACTATGACCAGCAAAATAATTTGAAAATGATTAACAGTTATCTTAAAGTATTAAGCCGTTGCTTTATGCGTTATTATGCCAATCAAGAAGGGAGACTTTATCAAAATAACTTATACCGGGCGATTGGAGAATGGGGACGTCTTTGATACTACCGATGAAAAGACGGCAAAGGAAGTTGGTATCTTCAATGAAAGTGCTGAATACGGAGCGAATATGATCGTTGTGGGCTCAGAGCATGTCCTAAAGGGACTGGATGAAGATGTCATTGGGAAGGAGATTGGATATCAGGGCAGCTTGACAATTCAGCCAGAGAAGGGATTTGGTGAGAGAGATCCTACTTTGGTTGAGACCGCCATGGTATCTAAGTTTGAGGAGAAGCCATATCCAGGAATGCGAGTTACCATCAGTGGCAGGATGGGTACCGTAGAGACGGTGATCGGACGTAGAGCGAGAGTTGATTTCAATCATCCATTGGCTGGAGAGACTTTGATATACGAGTACGCCATCGAGAAGAAGCTGAGAGGTACAAAGGCAAAGATAGAGGGGTTAATAAACTTATATGTGAACTCAGATCTCGATGTTGAAATACAAGATGATGTAGCAACGGTAATCGTTCCATATGCACTGTCATTTGATCAACGTTGGTTGATGTCAAAACAGCGAATCGCCAATGAGGTCCTTGCTCATACTAATATAAGGGAAGTCTGGTATTTAGAGAAATATGTTTCGCCAAAAGTTGAGAAGAAAGCTAAAGATGATAAGAAGGCTAAAAAGAGGCGAAAGAAACGAGAAATAAAGAAGAAAGAGAGCGAAATTCGTGGACGGGGTTGATAACTACTTGTTTTTATGCCTCGTTCACCCCCTCTCCCCATTGAAGGAAGTCAGGTACGGTTGAGTTCTCTGACTGCCGACAAAATTCTTTGATGTTGCCCTAAATTGGCGTCTTGGAAGTCAGGGAAAACGTCAAAAGTCACAATAGCCAAATGATTAGTAATAGTATAAGCAATATGGCTAATATAACCACTGCTACTGCTTTTTGTCTTTTACTGATTTCCTCCTCTGCCACTTTTACGATATAGGTAACACCGCCAGTAACTTCGCCGTCTATCTTTTGAACCATGTTATAGGTGTATTCTTCTCCGGGCTTTGCATCCTCTGGAACGTGTATTTGTAGGCCTATTTTTCTTGATTCCTCAGGCTGTAATTGAATTCTTCTAAATTCGTGTATTATAGCGTCCTCGAATTCGTATTTTTCGGATTTTATATCCTCAGGTATTCGTATATCTAGACCTGTCTTTAGTGTAACCCCTTTCCTGATCTCTTCGATGTGGAGGTCAATTTCTGCTGGTTTCGGCTTTATGTTTGTTACCTTAAAATCAATGGCCGCACTGCCACCTTTTTTTACCGTAATAACAACGACATTTTTCATTGAAATGCAATTCTCCCACCTCACGTTAAAGGGATATACTATGGGGTCAGGCTCGTTGTCAACCGTTATTCCGTCCCCTCCGTTCGCTATGACAAGCAGGCATTGATGCGCGGGAGTGGGCTGAGGGGTCCATGAAATAGGGCCAGCCACTACGTTTGAATTTGCTGCGATGGAAGATATGGTAAGTGTGCCGATTAAATTCCAGGCGGATGGAGGGATGCCTCCGCTTGGGTCTGCCCAGTAAAATCTCACTTCCACGTTGTTTATTGCCACAGTCCCATTATTCCTTACTCTTGCATAGACGTGGTTGACTTGGTTTGCTATGGGATTGGGGTCTGGGATTCCGTCAAGATTGCTGTCGACCCATATGTCAGGACTCACCCAGAAGGGAGACGGAGAGTACTGGAAGCTGTTGTCCGCATTACTGTCCCTGATAAATAAGGTGGCCCTTCCCTGCAGATGGGTGTGCATCCTCCAGTAGGACAGGTTCGTTCCATAACTCGCGGGCACTGTAAGGGGCGGGTGCAGATATTCACCCAGCTGGCCCCACTTGCTCCGAACCGTGGTGGCCTGACCACTGCTATTAACCGTCCAGACCCTGCCAGTATGGGTTATTGTCCCACCGCTATCCTTGTAACAGACCACATCACCAGGCTTGACGGAACTGGATGGCACCGAATTTGCATTGTCGTTGAGTATATTTGCAACATCTGTACCACTGCTAATTACGGCCCTCCTCGGGTCGAATGTAAAGCCCCAGCAGTTGTATTCTTTGGTTGGTAAGAGTTCATGATTGCTCAGATCGAGTTTTGTATAATACGTAGCGGAGATTCCTGGATAGGCCGCCAGATTTTGCGCCTGATACTGCTGCTTTTGGGCAGGTGTAAATTCCGTACCTGAGAACTTCAATACGTGATTGACAGTGATGCCTGTCGCCGTTTTCAATGTTGCGTGCGGCATTATCTCCCACCTCCAGACGATTTTATTTCTTTAATGGTCTTCTCAATCTCTTCGTCCGGATAGTCAAGGTCTGCTTTTAAATTGGGCTTTTTTGCCAGCGTTTTGATGGTATGAACAGCGAAATACTGGGTGAAAGCCATTTCTCTCCCTTTTCTTTTTTCAGTGACTTCAGAGAGGACATTGCCCAGCTCGGGAACAGCCTTTTCAGCTCCTATTTTTTCCAGAATGTAGCAGAAACAGGCCATAGTAATATCATCTATTTCTTTTTCGCGACGTTCCTGGATTCGTTTCAAAACCAGTTCTTCGGCATCTCCTTCGTGCTCGACTATCTCCTGCACCGTTTTATCCATCTCAAAGACTTTTCTAAGAACATAAGGACCGCTTGCAGCCAGCGAATCTTTGATGTTGGCAGGATCCTCTATTTTTAAAATGAGTTCTTCAATTGACACCACTTTTTACACCCCCTATTTATCAACATTAGCAGCGCTTTATTTGAGATCGCCATTTTACCTCCCTTTCATTTGGGTATTTGCCTTTCGGCAAGGTTTCCATACGGATTAACCTTGATATATTATACCCTACGATCGGCGCTCTTTTTGAAATTTAATTGTCGCTGATAAAGAGTAGGGTAAAACCAATTATATAGTTAACTAATGACAATATTGCTTAATTTAAGCATTTTTTTAGATAATTTTTAATAAAAAATATCGAAAAGAAGAGAAGAGATAGCACTTTATTGAAAAAAATCTAACCCCTATCTTGCTGAAGGGATGATCCCCAGATTCCGATCATCATATTCCCAGATATCCCCTAATCCTTAGAATCAGGGTACAAACACAAAGTTTCATTTTAAATGTGTTGATCTGACCTTTTAGAGAATTGAAATGGAGTTAAATATTAACGACGAGCTAAAAAATTAGGGTTTTGAAGCAGTTAAGCGACGGAAAAGTTTACTCGTCCTATCTACTAGCGAAGGTAGTGGGAGTCAACAACACCACAGTTAAGAGGGACTGGACTTCCTTCACAGAATCGAGGTCATAGAGGTAGACAGTGCGAATGAAAGTGCATCGGATGTACCACCTCACAGAGTCAGAATTACATAAAACGGACTAAAAGCAGTCCACAACATAACATATCTCAAGATTAAAAAGCGCTAACTTAGAGTCGTGAAGAAGAGCGTGCATCACTCTTATTTTTCATCACTTTCAAAGCCTATTCCCTTTCCAGCTCTACCAATCTAAGATTAAGTCCATCAATGCAATTTTCAGGTGGAGCGCCTAATATACTATTGATTGTGCATTTATCTCCAGGGCGAAGCCCGAGAGGATGACAAAGATCGTAGATACTACAGGTATTCTTGTCACATTTTGGTGGATCAAAAGATATTTTTGAGCCTTCCAGAGCTTTTCTAGACTCTATTGCTACTATGGTTAGCATCTCCACTACCTCTACGGCATAAACACCACCATCATGCAACGGACATTCATGGTGCGTATCTCTCGTGCCAGCTACTCGATATCGCCTTCCAATATCCAAGTTCATACAATTGTTTTTGAGTCTACAAGCCTCACATTCGCTGGTTGGTCCATTGAAAACAAATTCAATCCCAACTTTTGCCAATCGTACTCCTATAAGTGTTATTTTTACAATACTCATGCTATCACTCCCGTAGTTCTTGCAAGTTTCTCGGCCATTTCCCTCGTCAAGCCAGTCCCAAGGATCGTATATCTCGTTGGTCGAATCTCATGGGCATGAACCAACGCTTCGATGATATATTCATCATCAATTCCTAATTCTTCTGAATTAGTCGGCGCACCTATTTTCCTCAGCGAATCCCTAATGGATCGCCAATCCCCCTTATGAAGGTACATCATCATGATCGTGCCCACACCGCACTGCTCTCCATGGAGAGCTGATTTAGGGATAATTCTATCCAACGTATGACTAAACTTATGCTCTGAGCCTGATGCAGGTCTGCTACTTCCGGCAATACTCATCGCCACCCCAGAAGAGATTAAGGCTTTTACCACAATTCGGACGGAGTCCTCTAGTCCTGGTTTGATGGAGTCAGATTTATCAACTATTATCTTTGCAGTCATTTCAGAAAGTGCAGCCGCATATTCACTGTATCTTATATCCTGTAACTTATTTGCCAATTGCCAATCCCTTACTGCAGTATAATTCGAGATGATATCTCCGCAGCCAGATGCTAATAATCTATAGGGGGCAGATGCGATTGTTTTTGTGTCAGCTATGACGCCCAGCGGTGCTTGTGCTTGTACTGAAACCGTCTGAGAATTATGAATTAAAGATGCTCTTGGTGAAGCGATACCATCATGAGAAGCTGCTGTTGGCACACTTAGAAAAGGAATGCATAATTGCGTTGATGCCAGTTTGGCAATATCTATAGATTTCCCCCCACCAACACCAAGCAGAAAAGTAGCACCTATCTCGGCGGCACTACGCTTGACATAATCTAACTCATGCATGGATGCAGATGAAACGACATTTATATCGGCTTCATATCCTTCATCAGATAATGTTTTCACTACTCTTTCACCAGCTATCTGTTTTGTAGTTTTGCCTGTCACCACAAGGGCACAACCATCAAGTTTGAGCTCTTTACAGACCTTGCCAACATCATTTATCGCATCATGTCCAACAAAGACATTTCTTGGCAATTGCATCCTTTTGGAAGCATTTAAGTCCTTTTCTTTCAAACAAACACCTCATGGTTATTCCATCTCTCCAGCATTTCGTCGCCGAATATTATATTGACCCAATCGTACATGGTGCCAGTTATAATCCTGTCAACACATTGACATGGGGTATTCTATTAGGCATTGCAATCTTTGGAGTATTAAAGTTACTGGAAAAGTTAAGAATAGAAGTAGATCAGCGATTTGTCATTATGGCTTTGCCGTATATGTTGGTCGGCAGTACGCTACGTGTAATGGAGGATGCAGACATGTTTGCACCTCCTATAAAGTATTTGTTCATAACACCACTGATCTTTTTTCTAATTGCAGCTGTTTGCATTGTTATATTGTTAGCACTGACAGAGTTGCGCAAAATGGGAAAAATTGGTGAGGTAGGGGTACATTTTCTATATCTTGGAGCTGGATGGGAGATTTTGAGCCTGTTTGCACTCTTATCAACCCAAGAGATGACAAAATTGTGGGTGTTACCTGCTGTTTTGGGCCTCTCAATGCCCATGGCAATCGCCATATACCTGATAGCAAGACGATTTGATATAACGTGGCTTAAAGGGATAAATGCTGTCATCATTTGGGCACATCTCTTCGAAGCCACATCCACTTTTATTGGAGTAGACTTCCTCGGATATGGAGAAAAGCATGTGATGAGTGCGTTCATGATAGACTATAGCGGAACAGGTGCGGTGATGTATCCTCTAAAATTTCTAATTATGCTTCCGGTGCTATATATGTTAGATAAGCATCTCTCAGATGAACCCAAGACGGGCAATCTTGCAAAGCTAGCTATCTTGATGCTTGGGTTGGCACCAGGATTGAGAAATATGCTAAGAATGATGTTAGGGATATAATAACTAGGTATAAACAAATATGTGGTAAAAATATATGAGAAGAACCAATACAAAAGAGGCGCTCAGATATCTCAGTTATCTAAAGGGCTACATCGTCTTCGTATCGTTGATGTTCACAATATCAACACTTATGGGATACTGGTACTCTAGCTTGAATCTATCTTTTGCAAATCAGACTTCTGCAGATATCGGTGAAATGTTCGCCTTCATCGAAGCACTAAACCCATTGGCGATAATGCTCATAATCTTTTTAAACAACTCTATCAAATGTCTTATAGCCCTGCTATTCGGTATTGGATTTGGATTGATTCCATTAGCATTTGTGATATATAACGGGTTCCTGATCGGCACGATTTCCCTCATGATCGGGAGGTTAGAGGGTCTTCTTTATGTATTGGTAGCAATTGTCCCCCACGGAGTGATCGAGTTGCCCATGGTTCTCATCAGTGCTGCAATAGGAATACGGCTAGGTCATGATTTATTGAACACCTTAGCTGGCAAAACGGCAGATATTAAAAAAGATTTTAAGAAAGGCACTTCATTCTATGTAAATTGGATTTTGCCCTTATTGTTCATTGCGGCAGCAGTCGAAACTTTCTTAACTCCGTTGATCGTGATTATGGTGTTAGGATGAAAGGTGAAAAGCTTCCTAGAAAAAAGAACTTTAGCGAGTGGTATAACGAGCTACTTCTAAGGGCAGAAATTGTAGATGTCAGGTATCCCGCCAAGGGACTCTGTGTGTGGTATCCATTTGGTTTTGCCATTAGACAAAGAATATACTCAATTCTGAGATCACTGTTGGATGTGGACCACCAGGAGGTGCTGTTCCCTCTTCTCATACCAGAAAATGAGTTTATGAAGGAAGCTGAGCACATCAAAGGCTTTGAGGAGGAAGTTTACTGGGTAACAAAGGGTGGATCCAGCTCTCTTGAGATGCCACTGGCACTACGCCCCACATCTGAGACTGCAATCTATCCCATGCTAAGGCTATGGATACGCTCCCATGTGGATCTGCCGCTCAAGATATATCAGATAGTTAATACATTCCGCTGTGAGACCAAGCACACCAGACCACTCATACGCGTTAGAGAGATAACATCCTTCAAGGAAGCTCATACCGCCCATTCAACATGGGAGGAGGCAGAGGTACAAGTCAAGGAAGCATTAAAACTATATGGCGAATTTTTCCGTAGATTGGCGATTCCACATTTAATTACCAAACGCCCAGATTGGGACAAGTTTCCTGGTTCGGATTATTCAATGGCAGTGGACACGCTGATGCCAGACGGAAAAACACTCCAGATTGGTACTGTCCACCATCTGGGCACAAATTTCGCTAAAACGTTTGATGTTCGCTACGAGGATCCAGTGGGCGAACAGCGATATGTGAATCAGACATGCTACGGCATCTCGGAAAGGTGTATTGCAGCCACGATAGCTGTGCACGGAGACGATAGGGGTTTGGTGCTACCGCCTGAGATGGCGCCTACCCAGATCGTTATCATACCGATAGTTGCCAAGGGAAAGGATACGCTGGATGCCTGTAAGAATGTTTTCGATGAGTTGAAAGATGAATATAGGGTGGTCCTGGATGATTCCCAGGAGAGGCCTGGAGCCAAATACTATAAGTGGGAATTAAAAGGCGTGCCCCTGCGGATAGAGATAGGTCCACGTGACATGGAGAGAGACAAGGTAACGCTTGTGCGTCGAGACACATTTGAAAAAGAGGCGGTACCCCTATCCGCTCTAAGTAAAGTGATAGAAACTAAATTGAGCGACATACATGCTAATCTGTATGAAAGAGCCAAGAAGTCGCTTGACTCAAGGATCACTGACTGCAAAAAACTGGAGGAGGCAAAAGCTGCAATCCGTAAGGGTATGGCAAAGGTCAGCTGGTGCGGCGAAGAGGAATGTGGATTGAAGATGGAAGATGCTGTCAATGGTGAAGTACTCGGTGAACTGGCAGAGATCAAAAAAAGCAAGTGTATAATTTGCGACAAAAAAACGGAAAAGGTCGTGTTGATGGCAAGATCGTATTAGATTATGACCTTGATAAGCTAATCCCCCAATCATATGTTTTGAGTTAAAATAAGATAGAATATTTATGTTATTAAAAGAAAAAAATAACATAGATGGTAAGTAAAGATATACGAAATAAATTAATTATACCCGGAATCCTAATCCTCTTCACTACCGTATGTACTTTTATGCTTTATGGGATCGCACAAAGACCCCTTGTAGATTACAATATAGATTCAATAAATGCAAACTATTTATATTCTGGCAGAATAGAAGATATAGGAGTGTATGTGGAAAACAGGGGACTTGGGGATGCCCTTGTAACTGTTCATCTAACTGGTGAAAATATTACATTCGTAGAGAAGGAGCATATAAAATCGAGTGGGTCAGATGCATGGGCTTATCTCATACTTCCAAAAGAGAGAGGAAAACAGAGAATTGTTTTTTATTTTGAAATTACAGAGGATGCAGAAGAAGTTTGCATAAGATGTAGCGTTGACAAAAGATATGAATTAACGACAACAACTGGTATAGTTAGCGCTTTTGGTGATGTTCGAGGTTATCACCCAACAGAATGTAGATATAATAAAACAGGAATCATCCATGGCGTAACAACTACTAATAGATATACTCTAATGACATAAGAAAATCGTTTCCTATCTTTATTAGACACATGTCTCTAATAAACAAAGATAATTCTGCTCGTTTCTTACTTTTGATGTAAGTTTCTTACTTTACTTTAAAAGACGTACCACATCGCAACTTAAAGTGAATTAATCTATTTCAAAAATTGAAAATATAAAAGCAATGCTGAAGCCGTAATTTAAAAATTAAACTTTAAAACTTTAAAAAAATTAAAAAAAGATTAAATAGCTTTTTAAATATCCTCATATTGGATATAAAAATTAAAGGATAAATGAGCGTATGGCAGAAAATAATAAAAAAAAGGCAGAAATCAAAATTTCGGGAATGACCTGCGCAACCTGCGCCACAACTATCAAAAAATCCCTACTGAACAAGGAAGGTGTTACAGGTGCAGATGTAAATCTTGGAACTGAGACTGCTACCGTGGAGTATGCATCAAAAAAAGCAAATCTCTCAGATCTTGAAAAAGCAATAACAGATGCAGGTTATGGCGTGATAAACGAAAAAGCCACGCTGAAGATCGGTGGATTGACCTGTGCAATGTGCGTAAAAACCATTGAAACCGCCCTCAAAAAACTGGATGGTATCCTTGAGGCTACGGTCAATCTAGGCGCCGAGAGAGCTTACGTTACCTATAACCCAAGAATAACAACCATCGCAGAGATGAGATCAGCCATTGAAGATGCTGGCTATCAGTATCTTGGGGTCGAGGGAGAAGAGGGGGAAGATTTAGAAAAAATCTCTAGGGAGCGAGATTTGAGAGATAAGCGCAACAGATTCCTAGTAGGTTTTGCCGTCGCCATTCCACTCATGATTCTTATGTATGCTCCTGTCAGCTTTCCTTTTCCAATGGCCTATTTTATGCTGGTGGTTTCCACTCCTGCCTTCGTTTACGTAAGCCACCCCATATTCCGAGCTGCGTACAGGTCGCTTAAAAACAAGAATCTCAATATGGACGTCATGTATTCAATGGGCATAGGTGTGGCATTTGTATCAAGCCTTCTGGGTACTTTTAATATAGTACTAACGAGGGATTTTCTGTTTTATGAAACTGCACTTATGTTAGCTTCTTTTCTTACCATTGGGCGATATTTAGAGGCAAGAGCAAAGGGAAAAACCTCAGAATCGATAAAAAAATTGATGGGGTTACAGCCAAAAACTGCCATCGTTCTTCGTGATGATCGCAAGATGGAAATACAGATCGCTGACGTACAAATAGGTGATAAAATCGTTGTAAAGCCCGGAGAGAGAATTCCGGTAGACGGCGAAGTAATTGACGGCGAGAGCTACGTGGACGAATCAATGATCACGGGAGAGCCTATTCCCGCTTTGAAGCAGAAAGGAGATAGTGTCGTTGGTGGCACGATTAACAAAAACAGCGTTATAACATTCAGCGCGACGAAAATCGGTCGAGATACCGTGCTCTCTCAAATTATAAGGCTTATAGAAGAGGCACAGGGCTCCAGACCTCCTGTGCAGAGAATTGCAGATAAAGCGGTGAGCTATTTCATTCCAACTGTATTGGCCATCGCACTTCTTGCCTTTGCTGTATGGTATATCATTATCGGAAATACGCTACTTTTTGCCCTCACCACCCTTATTTCCGTCCTTGTCATCGCATGCCCCTGCGCTCTTGGACTTGCAACGCCGACTGCGGTAACGGTAGGCCTTGGTCGTGGCGCGGAACTTGGTGTACTCATTAAGAGTGGGGAAGCGCTTGAAATTTCGGAGAAATTGACTTCTGTAGTCTTTGATAAAACGGGAACGCTTACCAAAGGAGAGCCGGAAGTTACCGACATAATTGGTATCGAAACTGACGAAAAGGAATTGATCAAGTTGGCAGCAAGCGTGGAGAAGAATTCTCAACATCCTCTTTCAGAGGCAATCGTGAAACGAGCCGGGGGAGAGGGCATCACGCTGGAGGAAAGCGAGAACTTTGACACCTTTGGGGGAAAAGGTGTAATGGCAAAGGTCAAGGGAAAGGACGTACTCATAGGTAATCGAACACTTTTTGAAGAGAAGAATATCCAGTATTCTGAAGAGGTCGAAGAAAAAATACTTCAACTTGAAACAGAAAGGAAGACAGTCATACTCGTCGCCCTTGATGGCACAATGATTGGTATTATCGCTATTGCTGACACCCTGAAAGAAACTACTAAAGAAGCAATAAAAGCGTTGAAAGACATGGGGCTGAAAGTCATCATGATCACCGGTGACAACGCACGAACTGCCCAGGCTATTGCAAATCAAATTGGTATAGATCGGGTATTAGCAGAGGTTTTACCGCAGGACAAAGCGGAAGAAGTGAAAAGGCTGCAAGACAAAGGTGAAGTCATCGCTTTTGTGGGTGATGGCATCAACGATGCACCTGCACTGGCGCAGGCGGACGTTGGTATCGCAATAGGCAGTGGGACGGATGTAGCAATAGAGAGCGGTGAGATCGTACTTATCAAGGATGACCTTATGGATGCTGTTTCCGCAGTTCAATTAGGCAAGAAAGTGATGTCGCGGATAAAGCAAAATCTGTTCTGGGCTTTTGCGTATAACACGGCTCTCATTCCCATGGCTGCGGGAATCCTATATCCCTTTTTTGGGATCACTTTTAAACCTGAACTTGCAGGGCTGGCAATGGCGATGAGTTCTGTAACGGTAGTAACGCTTTCTTTGATGTTAAAAAAGTACACTCCACCAGCAAAGAGAATAATAAAGAAAGAAAGGAGGTGAATAAACATGGCAATAGACCCTATTTGTAAAATGACGGTAGACGAAAAGACGGCAAAGTTTAAGAGTGACTATAAGGGTAAAACGTATTATTTCTGTGCACCAGGCTGCAAAAAAGCATTTGATGAGAACCCTGAAGAATACATACAATAGAAGATTGAAGTGTAGAGTTTTCGGTTGTTAGTTTCAATAAGATTACATACCCTAGTATGCTAAGGTCTATAAATACACATTTTCAACGAAAATTTATTTTCTTTCGCATGTTTAGTTATGATGACTGCAGTTGCCCTCTTCCGCTCAACTCACGCTGGCGCTCTATGGACATTTCTATCAGGATTCCGTAGATTCGCTTCACTGCACCCACATCCATGCCATGTTCTGTTGCCGCTTCCACCGCCCGGTTTATCACTACCTTATTCTGCTCTTCATCATCGATTTCCACACCTTCTTTTTTCTTTGCATCCAATATCTTCTCTGCAAGACCAGTTCGCTGAGCTATGAGTTCGATGATCTGGTCATCAATTTTCTGGATTTCTTTTCTAACATCCTTTAGCATGATTCCACCCTCGCACCAGTATTATCTATCTTGGTCCTTATGATTTTTCCTTTCAAATGACTCCAAGCCTTAATTACGTCATCGACATAATCTATACAGACTATGGCGGTGAAAGCTGGCCCCGTACCAGATAGACTCACACCGGTGGCACCAGCCCCTAATGCGCACAGCATCGGCTCAGGATCAAAGCCAAGCGCAGCACAATATAGAAAGCCATTTAGCGTCATAGCTTTTTCAAACTCTTCATCCAAAGCTAGGTCATATGCGATGTCCACCCAAGGGCCGATCAATCTTGACATAGCTACGTCGGTGTCTGCAGTGAAAGCTTTATATTCTGGTACGAAGACCAGTACTTCCGCCTCTCTTTCAACCCTTTTTATCAGTAGTTGTTCCCTGTTCTCAGTGACAACTATGCCCCCAAGATATGAGGCGGCAGCATCATCAAAAGCACCTGTTATCGTCACCCCCACATCAAAAGCGGCCTGAACTCCTAGGCGCACTGTCTCTAAAGGCTCCATTTTTTCATCCAGTGCATCCAATGTGGCTAGAATCGCCGCATTGGCTGCCGCACTACTGCTCTTCAGACCTCTCGCAATGGGAATCTCACTGCTGGTCTTTATATGAGCGCCACCAACATAACCAAATTTGTTCAGCACGAGCTTCACACAACGTTCAATTAGCTTGGTATCACCAACATCGCCTACGACTTCCCCTCGAATGCAATCCATCCCTTCACTTAGCTCAACCTCTGCCGTTGTACGCATATCAATGGCAAATGCTGAGCCGTTCCACGTTGCAATGGCATTTATGATAGTGCCGGCCCCACAGGCGGATGCTCGTCCTTTCATCATCTGACCCATTGTTTGTAATTGGGTATATATCAAAGAAACCTTTATATATTTAGGTATCCCTAAATATTAGATGAGCATGCAAGATCGATATGAAGAGTATCTAGAGACGATACTGTACGTGACAAAAGGAAATGGAATGGCAAAGACATCCGAAATAGCTGAAGAGTTGGGCGTTTCACCATCAAGCGTTACTGAGATGATCCAAAAACTTTCAGATGAGGGTTATGTGAAATATATGCCCTATTATGGTGTAACTCTGACCGAACGAGGAAAAAGAGAGGCGTCAAGGATGAAACGCCGCCATCGGCTGTTGGAGAAGTTTCTCGTAGATTTTTTGAAAATGGATAAAGATGATGCACACAGGGAGGCTTGCAAGTTGGAGCATGTGGTATCTGATGACGTTGAACGACGATTTTGTTTGATGATGGGCCATCCCAGAAAATGCCCTGATGGAAATCCAATTGAGCGGGCGTCATGCTGCTTTGAGAAGGAGTTATATCCATGATTCCGTTATCTGAGCTGGATGCCAGAAAAGCAGCAATAATAAGACATGTAGAAGGCGGACCAGGATTTCAGAGACGATTGGCATCATTGGGTATTAGGGTTGGAAAGTCAGTTCGGAAGATCACTTCTGAACCCCTTAGGGGTCCGATAATCGTTGAAGTAGATGGTGCCAGGGTTGCTATTGGAAGGGGGATGGCGATGAAAGTATTTGTAGTGGTGAATAATTGAAGATACTTCTAATGGGAAACCCAAACATAGGAAAGAGCGCTCTATTTTCTAGGCTGACTGGTGTGAACGTCATAGTTTCAAATTATCCGGGTACTACAGTAGAGTTCAAGAAAGGGAAAATGAGACTTGGTGATCAGTGGGCGGAAGTAATTGACGTGCCAGGAGCATACACATTAGAGGCCAACAATAAGGCAGAGGAGATCGCTACAGGGATGCTGAAAGACGGGGATATAGTTATTAACGTAGTGGATGCAACAAACCTGGAGAGGAACCTATATCTTACGCTTCAATTGCTAGAAAAAAAGGTACAGATGATAATAGCTCTTAACGTTTGGGATGATGCGAAGCACAAAGGCATCTTAATCGATGTTGAAAAGCTTGAAAAACTTTTAAACACCCCAGTTGTGCCTACGGTTGCCATTACTGGCGAAGGAATTAACGAACTTGTATCTAGATTACCAGAGGCTATGCATCGTGGAATCAAATAGTGGAGTCAAGATGCCTACCAATGATGAACCTACTGAAGAGCAAAGATGGGTAGATATTGGCAGGATAGTTAGCCAAGTTCAAACCATAACCCATCGTCACCCCACATTTTTAGAAAAAATAGGAGATGCAAGCATCAAACCTTTGACTGGTTTTCCCATAGCGGTACTTGTCTTACTTTTTACCTTTCAAATCATAAGACTGGTCGGGGAAGGTCTAATAAATTATGTATTCGAACCGATATTCGATACTTATACTCCCCTAATGATGAAATTGAGCGAACTACTAGGTCCTGGTTTCTTTCATGACATCTTGATCGGAACGCTAATAGAAGGGAAAATAGATTATGTGCAATCAATGGGGTTGTTGACTACTGGGCTCTTCGTTCCATTTGCCATGGTCTTGCCCTACGTGTTTGCATTTTATTTGGTGCTGGGTTTTCTAGAAGATTGCGGATATTTGCCTAGGTTGGCTGTATTGATAGATAGCACAATGCATAAAATTGGCTTACACGGCTTATCCATCGTTTCATTCTTGCTCGGTCTGGGGTGTAATGTACCTGGCGCCCTATCTACTAGAGTTTTGGAGACGAAAAGACAGATTTTCATCGCTGCAACCCTCATGGCAATTTCGGTTCCTTGTATGGCTCAGATCGCTATGATAGTCGGACTAGTTGGCAAATATGGTGCAAAGGGTTTAGGAATTGTTCTTTTCACACTTTTCATAGTATGGGCTGCCCTTGGGTATTTACTCAACAAAATCTTGAAGGGCGAAAGTCCAGAAATATTTATGGAAATTCCACATTACAGAGTTCCATATTGGGGCGCATTAATGAAGAAGTTGTGGATGAGAATCAGATTTTTTATTGGAGAGGCGATTCCTTATGTGCTTCTGGGAGTATTTATCGTAAATATCCTCTATGTTTTAGGAATAATCGAATTTATAGCTAAGATTTCTTCTCCCATAGTGGTGGGATTGCTTGGCCTTCCTGCTGAGGCAGTTGCAGCGCTCATAGTTGGGTTCCTGCGTAAAGATGTGGCCATAGGGATGCTCCTACCCCTTGGTTTGACAATGTCCCAAGCAATAGTTGCTAGTGTAGTACTGGCGATGTATTTTCCATGTATTGCTACATTTGCAGTTTTAACTAAAGAGCTAGGGATAGTTGGCATGACAAAATCCGCAGCGATAATGATAACCTCCGCTTTACTGGTGGGAGGTTTACTCAATATTATTTTATAGGGTGATAATTTGAAAATAGATGAAAATAGTAAATCAAGCCACATCTGGAATGAGTTAAGACACCATATTCCATTTACAGCATTTGGCACTTCTGTCGCGCTTATTTTATTGGGAATGTTGACAGTAACCCTCTCGCCGAGCAAAGCGACAATGTCTGAGTATGGCCATGAATTATTCCATATATTCCACCCAATGCACATACTTTTTAGCGCTACAGCCACGACTGCAATGTTTTGGAGGCATGAGAGGCGGCTTTTCAAGGCGGTAACCGTTGGGCTGATTGGCTCACTTGGAATCTGTGGCATCAGCGACATATTTCTTCCATTTATCGGTGGAACGATAGTCGGCGTTGAAATGGAATTTCATTGGTGTTTGATCATGCATCCTGAGATGGTTTTGCCCTTTGCAATCTTCGGCGTGATCATTGGATTAGCATCCACTAACATGGTTCATGGAAGAGGTCCCACGATATTTTCCCACAGCTCGCACGTTTTCATAAGCACGATAGCAACGATGTTGTACCTCATGGCGTTTGGTTTCACAGAATGGATTCCTCATATAGCAGAGACTTTTCTCATCATATTTCTGGGTGTGACGATTCCCTGTTGTATGAGTGATATAATATTCCCACTGCTTTTTAGCAAATCTGTTGCCAACCAAATCTATAAATATCATGAATGAATGAACAAGGCAAAAAGGAGACCTGATATATAT
>CAYZWV010000015.1:0-20564 GCA_964482255.1 uncultured Methanocellaceae archaeon | reverse complement strand
ATCCTATCCAGTGCCTCTTTTATTTCTCTTCGAGAGACTGCATAGGAACATCTGACAAAGCCTTTACCGGATGAGCCGAACACATCTCCTGGTACAACTGCCACTTTTTGCTCTTTTAGTAGACCCTCTGCAAACTCCTCTGAGGTCATACCAGTGCCCTCTATCGAAGGGAAAGCATAGAACGCACCTTTAGGCTCAAAGCAATCTAAGCCAAGCTCGTTTAGTCCCTTGACGATCAGCCTTCGCCGCCTGTCATACTCCCTAACCATGGTTAGCATCTCATCCCTACCATTTCTTAAGGCCTCAATAGCAGCCATCTGTGCCGTGATAGGAGCGCATAACATCGTATACTGATGAATTTTCAGCATTGCAGCTATGATTTCCGACGTGGAAGCCGCATATCCTAGACGCCAACCAGTCATAGCATATGCCTTAGAGAAGCCATTTAACAATATCGTTTTGTCATACATTCCGTTCAGAGAGGAAAAGCAAGTATGCTTACCATCGTATGTAAGCTTATCATACACCTCATCAGATATCACAAGCAGATCATGCTCCTCTACCATATCGGCTATTCCTTCTAGACCTTTTTTATCCATGACTGCACCAGTTGGATTGTTGGGATAGGACAGGATTATCGCCTTCGTCTTTTTAGTTATTTTCTCCCCTATCTGCTCAGGGGTAACCCTGAAATCATTGGATATATCTGCCGCCACCACCACGGGTTTTCCACCTGCAAGTATAACGCAGGGTTTGTAGGAGACATAGCAAGGCTCTACAATGATGATCTCTTCTCCGGGATTTATTGTTGCCCGTATAGCAAGGTCTATAGCTTCGCTTACGCCTGTGGTCACGAGAATCTGATTCTCTGGATTATATCGTACTTCATAATCCGAAGCGATGCAGCAGGATATTTCATTTCTCAGATCAAGTAAGCCCCAATTAGATGTGTAAGAGGTGTACCCCTTTTCCAATGCATATATGCATGCCTCCCTGATGGACCAAGGAGTGACAAAATCGGGCTCGCCTACACCCAATGAGATGACATCATCCATACCTATTACCATGTCGAAATATTTGCGAATTCCCGATGGTGGAACGCGTTTTAACTTATCTGCTATCATGGTGTTATCGCCAACCTCTTAGATTCCTCTTTTTCTAATAAAATATCGCCGTCTTGCTTGTATGTTTTAAGTATGAAATGGGTGACGGTGCTCTGCACCTGATCCAGTGGTGCTACCTTCTCAGCGATGAAAAATGCAACTTCCTTCATCGTCTTGCCCTTAACCAGCAAAGATAAATCGTGATCACCAGATATCAGACGTACTGAAACGACCTCTGGGAACCTTGCAATTCGCTCTGCTATTGAATCATAGCCAACCTCCCGCTCAGAGATGACTTTCACCTCTATTATCGCATAAACATGTTCCTCCTCCGCCTTATCCCAATCAATCACTGTTTTGTATTTCCGGATGATCCCTTTTTTCTCTGCCTCCTTGATCGTCTCAATGACTTGTTTTTCGGGAATTTTTGTGAGCGTAGCAATCTCAGCAGTACTTATCCTTGCATCATTCTCCAGTATTTCGAGTATTTCTTTCATAATACCCCCCATAAGCGTTTGATACATATTATATTATATTATAGTAATTAACCTTAAGCAAATGAATATTTATTATATCTTGAATGCTATCTGAAATGTAGAGGGATGTACTTGGCAGATGTGAAAATCGACTATCTTACCATGGATGACTTCAACCTATCTAACAAAACTGTTTTAGTCCGATTGGACTTAAATTCACCAATCGATCCCAACACTGGGAGTATACTTAGCGAGGAAAAATTTTGGAGCCATGTAGAAACATTGAAAAGATTAGAGAGATCAAGGACTGTTTTGCTTTCACATCAAAGCAGACCTGGAAAAAAGGACTTTACCACAATGGAGCCGCATGCAAAAATGCTCAGAGTGGTTTTGCGGCAAAAAGTAACCTATGTAGATGATATGTTTGGTACCTGTGCTCAAAAAGCCATAGAAGATATGAAGGTTGGAGATATTCTTCTTCTGGAAAACGTGCGATTCTACTCAGAAGAGAGGTTGGAAAGGAGTCCAGAAGAGCATGCCAAAACGCATCTTGTGAGAGGTCTTGCACCCCATTTCGATTTGTTCTTCAACGATGCATTTGCATCTGTTCACAGGGCGCATGCGTCTCTGGTGGGATTTACAGAAGTGCTACCGTCTGGAGCAGGCAAGTTGATGGAAAAAGAATTAGATGTGCTGAACAAGGTCCTTGTCTGTGCTGAGCGTCCGTGCATATTCGTGCTCGGTGGAACGAAGGCACATGACACGCTCGATGTCATCGAAAACATCCTATCAAGGGAGAGCGCTGACAAAATCTTTTTAACTGGCGTTGCAGCAAATATATTCTTGGCCGCATCAGGAGTGGATATAGGCACTCCAAGCCTACAGTACATCGAAAAAGAAGGATATTCGGATGAGATTCCCAAGGCAAAGGCATTGCTTCAAAAGTTTGGAGATACGATAGAGCTGCCCAAAGATGTGGCTCTGAGCAAAAAGGGTGAACGCGTCGAGGTCCCAATAGAGGATTTACCTGCAAAATATCCAATTTGGGATATAGGACTTGAAACTATAGTGAAATTCCAAGATGAAATCGAGGATGCAAAGATGGCGATCTTGCACGGCCCTGCAGGAGTTTTTGAGAAGGAGAATTTTGAGTTGGGAACATTTGAGATGATTAAAGCCATAACGAAAGCAGGTTTTTCTATCGTGGGAGGTGGACACACTGGTGCTGCTGTGCAAAAGGCTGGGCTTGAAAGAAAAATTACACATGTAAGTACTGGAGGGAGTGCTTGCCTGAATGTGCTTGCTGGAAATGAGTTGCCTGGAATAGAGGCACTCAAGAATGCAGCAAAACGATTTGGTTCCAAGCGGTAACTTTTATGTTGAATCTTGTCAATAAAAATAATAATTAATGTGCCTCGGTGGCTCAGTCTGGCTAGAGCGAGTGACTTGTAACAAAATTGCAAGAAATCACTAGGTCGCGAGTTCAAATCTCGCCCGAGGCTCTGAAGGGGGTGTAATAAAATGGAGAGCAAAAAGCATTTTACTGCCAAGGAAGCCAAGAGAGTTGGTGAAGCACTAGGTATTGACTGGACTGAGTTTGATGTGGAGCAATTTAGAAGAGGGATGGATGTAGAACTGGAGCATGGATTGGTGGACCCTAAAACCAATGTCACTAACGACGATGAGACGATGACAGGAAAGATAGCACTTGCGCACCTAAACGAATTCTCGGATTACTACACCAGACTCGACGAGATGGAAGAAGAGGCAGAAGAATACTGGGAAAGTAAAAAAATAAAATAAATTAAAAACAAAATAATGGGTGTAAGTTCTGCAAATCTTTGTGTGGATTTAGCTTGCTTTTTGCGTTTATTATCCTTTTGTATGTCGTGATTTGTCCTTACTTTTGTTATTTGCACTTACTTGTTTTCTTTGATTGATTGCCCTTAACGGGTTGCTTGTGTGATGCTTTGTCTTTTGTCTTGGGTTTGTCTTTGGTGTGTTTCATGTCTCCCTCCAACTTTTTTATAGATATATTGTTTTTGAACAATATACTGTTGTGGCATATATATGCATTATATATAAAAAGGTTTCTATAGACTTGATATAGATTAAAAAATTTGTATGCTAATAAATAAAAGAAAAATAAGAATTGCCTTAAATCCTGTTATAGCCCCAATACTTCACCCCAAAAGTTTAACCAACAGCGCCTTCTGGGCGTGCAACCTGTTTTCAGCCTGCTCAAAGATGACCGAATGCGGATCGTCGATGATGTCTGGGGTTATTTCCTCTCCCCTATGAGCTGGCAGGCAGTGCATGACGATAACATCATCCTTTGCCATCTTTACAACATCCGCGTTAATCTGGAATCCTTTGAAATCGCTCAGTCTATTCTTTTTCTGTTCTTCATCGCTCATCGAAACCCAAACGTCCGTATAGAGCACATCTGCATTCTTTGCCGCTTCCTGGGGATCATAGGTTATTTTCGTATTTCCTCCAAGGCTTTTCGACTTTTTCAATACCCCAGCATTGGGCTCATAGCCCTTTGGACATGCCACTACAATATTCATTCCTGTAAGGGCACAGGCCAATATAGAGGAATTACACACGTTGTTACCGTCTCCAATCCAGCCAAACTTCAGACCTGAAAATTCCCCTTTGAACTCACGGATCGTCAAAAGATCGGCCATAGACTGGCACGGATGCTCCAGTTCTGTCAAGCCATTGATCACCGGAACACTCGAGCTTTTTGCCATTTTAAGAACCTTTGAATGATCCGCACGCATCATTATTCCATTTACGTAACTGGACAGCACTCGTGCGGTATCTTCTATGCTCTCGCCTCTTCCAAGCTGCATGTCCTGCCGGTTCAGGCATAGTGCATGCCCGCCCAGATCGGCCATCGCAACTTCAAATGAGGCTCTTGTGCGGGTGGATGGTTTTTCGAAGAGCATTGCCAAGCTCTTATTTCTAAGCAAATCTACTGTCTTGCCGTGCTTTCGCTTTTCCTTCATATCCTCTGCTTTGTCAAATATATCCATGATGTCCTCAAGCGATAGGTCCGCCATTGAAATTAGATTCATTTATTTTACCCCCTCAGTGAGTTCATATGCTCTACACTTTTAGATATGTGTTCTTTTGAACCGATGTCCCATCTGTTCCATAAGGGTCCATCGATGTTGACGATGCCCTCTAGCGAAATGTTCCTCGCCGACTCGATATCATCTGCAATGCCTACGGTACATACGGTTCTTGACCCTAGAGCATATGTTTCTTTTCCACGTAGCTCCATAGAACCCGGATAGATTCGGATGGCGTCACCATATTTCTCTCTAAGTTTACGTGATTTGATAAGATCTACTTTGCTATCACCAGAAAATACCTTTCTATATCCGCCATATGTCATGGGTACGGCATAGGTGACAACACTTGCTTTTTTTGCGAAGTTTAGCCGAGTTAGATTACCATCAAGGATGCGGAAACAAACATCAACGAAATCGTCCTCTAGAGTTGGGAGCAGATTTTGTATTTCTGGGTCTCCTGGACGAGAATTGACCTCCAAAACTTTTACTCCTTCGGCAGTGCAGATATAGGCCATATAAAGAGGTATACCACGCAACCCATCGCCTCCATTGGACCTCAATTCTTCAAATAGTTTTTTGCCGATCTTGAGTCCTGATTCCCAGTCATCTTGATCCATAAAAGGTAGTTTTCGCCCTGGTGCCTTATAGGAGCCCATGCCACCCGTGTTTATACCCCTATCACCATCAAATGCCCTTTTATAATCCCTTACGGACTCGGTCGGAACCAAATGTTTTCCATCCGAAAAAAACTGCAGACTGAACTCCTCTCCTTCGATTTTTTCCTCTATTATCACAGGACCAGAATCACATATGAAAAGAAAATGGTCGAATAATTCCTCTCGGGTTGAGAAGTGGTCTCCCCAAACTCCAACACCCTTACCCGTAGCTGGAGCATCTGGTTTCACAGCCACCTTATTCCCCAGCTCGTCTAACCAAGAATAAACATCTTTTCTCAACTCATCCTTGCTAGAATAATCCTTTGTATCAAATACCTTAAATCTGGGATTTGCATCTGGGAAGCACTTTTCCAGTAAGTGGCGTTGTGAAACTTTGCTGCCTTCGATGGCATATTCTTTCCTAGGACAAATCATCGGAATCTTGGTTTCTTTTTCGACGATGTCCCTGATGCCCCCTATTATCTGGCCTTCTGGCCCGACGATGCCAAAATCTATTTCATTCTCATGCCTTTTTGCGAATTCGCATATTTTCTGCACATCCTGCCCAATCTCATAATCGATTGCCCTTTCAACTATGAAAGGATTTTTTTGTTTATCTGCATCAAAAATATTCACCTTATAATTCTCACTTCTCCATAAAGAATCGGCAATAGCTGCCTCCCTTGAGCCGTAACTAACGAGCAAAATGCCAACCTTTTCCATCAAAAATCACCTATGGTCCAATAATTCACTTGATTTAGCTATAGAGATCAATGAGACTCCTATGGCATGCAAATTTTCTCTGGCCCCTTCCTCTCGATCAACAACTACAAGGACGGAATATACGATTGCTCCATGGTCGCGTAACGTTTGTACTGCCCTAACAGCCCCAGAGCCAGTAGTGGCAACATCCTCGACCACAAGGACCTTCTCTCCCGGGTAGAGCTCTCCTTCAATGGCCTTCTTTGTTGCATATGCTTTCTTTTCCTTCCTAACGATCACATAGGGCAATTTGCTCTTGATGCTTGCCACCGCAACCAACGATATAGAGCCAAGTTCTATCCCAGCAAGCTTTTGTGTGGCTGGAGGAATCAGATCTGAGATCTCTTTACCTATGGCTTCCAAGCAATTGGGATCTGTCTCGAAGAGATATTTATCGATATAATAACTGCTTTTTACGCCAGAAGATAGCGTAAAATCCCCAAACTTAAGGGATCTTTTCAATGCATTTAGCAGTTCCCTATCTACCATGTTTTCCCCTAACATCATCGCTTACACAATCAGAACACACAGCCAGCATGAGATAAAAATGATTTGCACAAACGCTTTTACCACAGACTATACATGTTCTGGTCTTTGTATCTTTTCCACATATCTCGCATCTCATTACCAGGGCACATCCTTTTTTCCAAACTTATGACCTATGATGTTTGTAATCCTATGCAAGAATGGTGTTATAACCAATATAACGATTATGTGGTACGATGTGAAATTCTCTAGGAGCCATGAATGAGCGAATAATATCAAAAATAACCATGCACCTAGAACAAAATCCAATTGATCCATTATTGGAACTTTTGATCCGCTTTCAATGCCTAGTCTTCTTTTGATGAAACTCTTACACAGGTCACCAAATAAAGCTCCAAATGTCAAACAAAACAATACTATCAAAGGAAATGAAATAAAACTCGGAATTAATACGTTTTGAGCACTTCCTGTAAAAATTCCAACAACAACTCCCCCGATAAATCCATTCCAGGTTTTTCCGTTCCCAAAAATTCTTCTCCCATCGAGAAAATTCTTATCAAAATCAATCGATTTTCCGCCGCCAGTTAACACAGCAAAGGCATTTGCCACATATGCGGGTAATATTAACCAGATTGCAACCAATATCGTATTAAACAAATCGACACCGAAAACGTTTTTTGCATAGGAAGTGATAAACGTTGTGAAGGTTTAATTATTTAATGGGAGGCATATTACATTGAGTTCTTACCAAAGCAGACTTAAGCAGGGGTTGCCCAAACACACCACTTCGCTGTGCCCAGAGTGCAAGAAGGTCATTGATGCGAACATCTTTGAGCGGAATGATGCTGTTTGGATGTCTAAGGAGTGCCCAGATCATGGTCTTTTTGAGGACGTCTACTGGTCAGATGTTGACATGTACCTCAAAGCAGAGAGATATTCATACGATGGTAAGGGCGTTCAAAACAACCAGACCATTGAGTCGAACTGTCCATTTGATTGCGGGCTTTGCGACGTTCATCTGAGTTCCACTTGTCTTGGAAACATCGATGTTACCAACAGATGCAATCTATCATGCGATTTCTGTTTTGCAAATGCTAATGTCCAAGGGAGGGTATATGAGCCTTCGTTTGAGCAAATAAAGGAAATGCTCGCTGCGTTGAGGGGGGAGCGCCCAGTTCCCACACCAGCAGTTCAATTTTCTGGCGGGGAGCCAACCCTAAGGGACGATCTTCCAGACATCATCAAGCTTGCCAAAAAAATGGGATTTCTGCAGGTACAGGTAGCCACAAATGGCGTCAGATTGGGGAAGGAGCCTAAATACGCTCAAATGCTAAAGGATGCTGGCCTAAGCACGGTATACCTTCATTTCGATGGAGCATCTAAGAAGACAGAACCCTTAATAGAGATCAGAAAGAGTGCCATTGAGAATTGCCGCAAGGCAAGACAAGGAGTTACGCTCGTTCCAACCATCATCAATGGTTTTAACGATCATGAGATAGGGGATACCATCCGGCTTGCTGTAGAGAACATCGACGTTGTAAGGGGTGTTAATTTCCAACCCATCTCATTTACGGGGGCGGCTTCCATTGGAGAGAGGGAACGCCAAAGGTTCACGATCCCAGACCTAGCAGATCGAATAGAAAAACAAACAAACGGAGCGATCAAGAAAAGCGATTTCTATCCAGTTCCATGCGTCGTATCGCTATCAAAATTAGTCGAAGAATACACTGGAGAGCCCAAGATTGAGTTCAGCGCTCACCCGCATTGTGGTATTGCAACATACGTGTTTGTAGATGAAAAAGAGCTCGTTCCAATTAATAGATTCGTGGACGTGGATAAATTCTTTCAATCCGTGGATGAGGTAATTGACATCTTAAAGTCTGGTGGTTTGTTGGGCAGATCAAAAGCAATGATGAAAGGTGTAAAAGTGATAAACGATTGCATCCATGAGTGTGCGCAGCCAAAAAATGTGCGTTTCAAGGAGGTGCTTAAACAGATATTGAAAAAACAAAACTATAAGTCATTGGGAGAATTCCATTGGAATGCGCTGTTCATCGGAGCAATGCATTTTCAAGACCCATACAATTATGACATAGAACGTGTTAAACGGTGCGTAATTCATTATGCCACGCCCGATCCAAAAAGAAGGATCATACCTTTCTGCGCATACAATTCTGGCCCGAATTTTAGAGAAGAGATCGAACGAAAATACAGTATTCCATTAGAGGAGTGGGGAAGTCAACATAAAAAATGATTTGTGCAACTTTTTTTGCTCCTTCGAGTAATAAAAAGATAATTAAATTAGCAAGTGCGAGAATGAATGTAGGTGAATGACTTGAGATTAAGCGACGTTGATCCAGAAGTGGCAAGAGCAATTATACAGGAAAAGAAAAGGGAAAAATCCGGATTAGAGTTGATCGCCTCTGAAAACTTTGTTAGCGAGGCAATATTAGAGGCGCAAGGCTCCGTCATGACGAACAAATATGCTGAAGGCTATCCATCGCGTCGATATTATGGTGGCTGTGAATATATGGACGTCGTGGAAAACTTGGCTATCGAGAGGGTCAAGAAGATTTTTGGTGCCGAACATGCGAACGTACAACCACACTCTGGATCACAGGCAAACATGGCCGTTTACTTCGCAATGCTAAACGTCGGCGATACCATGATGGGGATGGAGTTATCCCATGGCGGCCATCTGACACATGGAAGCCCAGCAAGCTTTTCAGGGAAGCTCTTTAATGTCGTCGCCTATGGTGTGGATCGAGATACCAAAATGATCAACCATGATGATGTGAAAAAACTCGCAAAGATACACAAACCCAAGATGATAGTAGTAGGTGCTAGCGCATACCCAAGGGAGATAGATTTTGCTGCCTTCAGAGAGATAGCTGATACCGTCGGTGCATACTTAATGGCGGACATTGCCCATATAGCGGGATTAATTGTGGGCGGAGTTCATCAGAGTCCTGTACCACATGCACATTTTATCACGAGTACCACCCATAAGACGTTGCGCGGCGCTCGTGGCGGATTCATTCTTTGCAAGAAAGAATATGCCAAGGCAATAGACAAGACGGTTTTTCCAGGAATTCAAGGTGGTCCTTTGATGCATTCCATCGCTGCCAAAGCTGTCACTTTCAAAGAGGCTATGAGTCCAGAGTTTGTAAATTATCAAAAACAGATAGTAAAGAATTCAAAGGCATTAGCTGATGAGCTGATGAACAAAGGATTTGATCTAGTCTCAGGCGGAACTGATAATCATCTGGTGCTTGTAGATCTGACTGGCAGAGGAATAACAGGTAAAGAGGCTGAAGAGGCTTTAAATGAAGTTAACATCATCGTGAACAAGAATACTATCCCATTCGATCCGAAAAGTCCTTTCATCGCTTCTGGTATAAGGATAGGTACACCAGCAGTGACAACAAGGGGAATGAAAGAGAACGAGATGAGAGAAATAGCAGAAATGATCAGTAGATTGCTATCAGACATTGATAACGAGAAGATACGCCTAAATGTCAAAAAAGAAGTAGAGGATATTTGTAGTCAATTTCCACTTTAACTTTATTAGGTATGAATTATGATCATCGATGGACATAAGATTGCTGAAGAAATACAAGAAGAAGTTGCAAGAGGGGTCAAAAAGTTTAGAGAGGATTATGGTTTTGCCCCGTGTTTAGCTACTATCTCGGTCGGGGAAGACCCTGCATCAAAGACATATATTTCGATGAAAAGGCGAGCTTGTGAAAGAATAGCAATACATTATGAAGAGTATCTTTTTCCAGAAAGAGTGCAACAAGAGGAGTTGATCAAACTAATTCTGGAGTTGAACGATGATGTGAAGATTCATGGCATCTTGATACAGCTTCCTTTACCAGCACATTTGGATGAAGATTTCATCTTAGAAAGAGTTTCGCCAAAAAAAGATGTCGACGGATTTCACCCTATTAACCTGGGTAATCTACTTATTGGTAACGAAAATATGCCTCCTTGCACGCCTTCTGGCATAGTGTTCATGCTAGAAAAGATAGGCGTGGATCTGAAAGGTAGACATGTTGTTATGGTCGGTCGAAGTAAGATCGTAGGTCGACCACTTGCAGCGATGTTTTTGAATAGAGATGCGACTGTCACAATTTGTCACTCAAAAACGAAGGACCTAGGGGAACATACCAAGCAAGCAGATATATTGGTGGTAGCAGTTGGCAGGGCCAAGTTAATCACAAAAGAAATGATAAAAGAGGGCATAGTGATTATCGACGTTGGGATGAACAGGGTTGAGGGAAAACTTTGTGGCGACGTAGATTTTGAGGATGTCAGTGAAAAAGCCTCGGCTATCACGCCTGTACCAGGTGGCGTTGGGCCCATGACCGTAGCCATGTTGATGAAGAATACTTTAATTGCAGCGAAGAGCGCATTAAGAGGGTAAGATGAAGAGGTGCATCAAAAACAAGATTCTCTTAATAAGAGATGCCCAGTCCAATGAAGAAATGATATCCAAAAGTTTGCAGATAGAAAAAAATCTTCTTGGCTCGGAGGAGTTTGATAAAGCCAAAACGGTCATGTTCTACATCTCGAGGGGGAGCGAAGTTCATACAAGGATGATGATAAAAGAGGCCATGAAAAAGAGGAAGAAAGTCTTAGTTCCTGTCACGAAGTTGGATGAGAAAGAACTCTCTGTATCTGAGCTGCTGGATTTGGATGAACTTAAGCTGGGTGCTTTTGACGTTCCAGAGCCAAAGAACCCAAAGCTCTTCTCTGCGGATAAAATAGATCTGATTATCGTTCCAGGTATAGCATTCGATAAGAATGGGAATCGTCTAGGCTATGGTCTGGGTTTCTATGATAGATTTTTGTGCTCCTTGAAAGAGGGTGCAACCATAGTGGCACTAGCCTATGATTTCCAAGTCTTGGACGAAATACCAAATGATCACCATGATGTGCCCGTTGACACGATCATAACCGAGAGCCAAATCATAAGTACTTAAAAGAGGGTGACATCGTGCGAAGAATAAATATAGGCATACTTGTATCGGTCTCAAGCTGGGGAGGAAACTTAAAATCCATTATAGAGCACGTTAAGAGGTGTGAACTAAAAGTGAACATTGCAGTAGTAATTTCTGATGGTCCAAATGAACACATTTTAGATATGGCAAAGAAGCACAACATCAGGAGCGCAATCATCTATCCAGACGGGAAGAGCGTTGAGGAATACGATGAAGAATTGATCTCCTGCTTGAAGGATAATTCAGTGGATTTAGTCGTGATGGATGGATACATGAGGATCCTAAGCCATAAGGTTGTCTCTACCTATAGAAACAGGATCATGAACGTTCACCCTGCCCTACTCCCAAGTTTTCCGGGACTGAATGCTTGGCAGCAGGCATTAGATTACGGCGTGAAGATATCTGGATGCACGATTCACTTCGCGGATGAGAACGTCGACTCCGGACCGATAATTTTGCAGAGTGCTGTGCACGTGAGAGATGATGATACAGTTGAGTCATTGCGCAAAAGAATTCTCACGGAGGAAATGAGGCTTTATATAGAGGCAATTAAACTTTTCGCAGAGGGGAAGATAAAAGTGATCGGAAGAAGGGTGGCGATAGAAAGATGAAAAGATGTTTAACAATAACTTTTGAGAAAATTCAAGATTTGAGATATGGGGAAAATGCACATCAAAAAGCAGCCTTCTACCGAGATCCCGAGTTCAAAGGGGCATGCTTGGGCAACTCAACCCAGCTTCATGGAAAGATGCTGTCGTTTAATAACATCGTTGATCTGGATGCCGCCCTAGAGTTGGTGAAGGAATTTAAAAGACCTGCAGCCGCCATAATAAAGCACACCAATCCTTGCGGCGCTGCGTGCGGTGATAATATTTACGCCGCATATAAGAAAGCGCATGCATCAGACCCTCTTTCTGCCTATGGTAGCATTGTCGCATTGAACAGAGAATGCGATCTGGAGACTGCGAAAGAAGTCGCATCGACTTTTGTGGAGGCAATGATCTCTCCTAGTTACAATGACGACGCCCTAAAGACATTGAAGCAAAAAAAGAATTTGCGGGTATTAAAGGTGGGCGATCTTATCAAAACGACTGAGAAGGACATGAAAAAAGTCGTTGGTGGACTCTTAGTTCAAGATAGAGATATTATAGAGATAGGTGATTTGAAGATCGTGACTGAGCAAAAGCCAAGCGAAGAGGAGATGAAAACGCTATTGTTCGGTTGGAAAGTTGTTAAGCATGTGAAATCCAATGCAATAGTGCTCGCCCACGATGAGCAGACCGTAGGCGTAGGGGCGGGCCAGATGAGTAGAGTTGATGCCGTCGAGATAGCGGTAAAAAAAGCAGGTGAGAGATCACAGAGGAGTTGCATGGCATCTGATGCCTTTTTCCCCTTCAGAGATGCAATAGATTTAGCGGCTAATGCAGGCATTACAGCCATAATCCAGCCGGGTGGATCCATCAGAGATGAAGAGGCTATTCAAGCTGCAAACGATTACAACATTCCAATGGTTTTCACCGGAATACGACACTTCAAGCACTGAGGATTTTTGTATGATGATCTACGATGAAATTGTCGGCATGAAGATAGGCGATTCGTGTCCCACAAAGATCATGGGCGTTATAAACCTGAGTGAGGAGTCATTTTACAAGGGTTCTGTAGCCATCGGAGACGAAGTGGTCGAAAGAGCTTCCATCATGGTTGAAGACGGAGCCGACATTATAGATGTTGGCGCTCGATCCACTGCCCCAGGTGTGAGACAAATTTCAGTGCAAGATGAAAGAGAAAGACTGATACCTGCCTTAAAAGGCGTTCTAGAACTCGGAGTTCCCATATCTGTGGATACGCAATACTCGAAGATAGCTGAGGTTGCTCTCGATATGGGTGCATGTATAATAAACGATGTCAGTGGATTAAAGACGGATCCTCAGATGGCAGACGTAATATCTGATTTTAATGTGCCAGTGATATTGATGGCATCCAAGGTAAAACCTGGCGATTGCCTTACATTTCAAGAAATTGTGGAATCTTTGATCGATAGCATCGCATTAGCCGAGGGAAGGGGAATAAGCAAGATAATCATTGATCCTGGCATTGGCAGATGGGTAAAAGAAAAGACATATGAGTACAACCTGGATATAATAAGCAGTCTTGAGAGGCTTAAAGTACTTGGAAAACCCATCTTAGTTGCCATATCACGCAAATCCTTCATCGGTGATATCTTAGGTGTACCAGAACCTTGTGACCGGTTAGCTGGCACTTTAGCATGCACTGCCATCGCCGTTTATAAAGGAGCGCACATAGTGAGGACTCACGACATAAAGGAGACAAGAGATTTAATCAGAACCGCAAGGGCTATACGAGGGAGACAGATTATGGCGGAAAATGGAGATTATCAAGTTATCAATATTGATTACCTAAAAAATCCCGAAGATTCTGTCGAGCTGATGAGATCTCTTGACGTGACGGAGACGGGCATAAAGATCATGAGTGAAAAGACTGTGTCCAGGGTTATTCTCATCAAAAATGTAACAGCACCAGAGGCTTTAATCATAAAACAGGAAATGCTAGCTAGAGGTGGGGATGCAGCCATACCCATGAGAACGATGTCTGGCGAGATAAAAAGAGCGGATGTCATCATCATAGGCACGGTTTTACAAATCAACAATTTTATAAAGAAGCTAAAGAGGCAATCTTTCAACCTGCCCATAATAAGCAACTTGCTCCAGGATATGCTTGAAAAGGAGCGGGACGTAAAATATCTTTACAGGTGAAATCCTTGAAAAAGATGATCCTATACTCTCTTTATACACCCATAATTCTACCTGGGGATAATATTGCGAAAGTGATGATGAATGCGTTGGAGGGGGAGAATTTACACTTAGAGGACGGGGATATCATAGTGATTGCTGAAAGTGCAGTTGCCACTTCCCAAGGTAGATTAGAAAAATTAGATCAAGTGAATCCCTCAGAAGGTGCGATGAGATTGGCTAAAAAATATGATCTTGATCCTAAGATTGCGGAGGTCGTTCTACGAGAGTCCAACGAGGTATGTGGTGGAGTGAAGGGGGTATTGTTAACCCAGAAAGATGGATTGTTCGTTGCCAATGCAGGTGTAGACTCCTCCAATGCCCCGAATGACTATGTTGTATTGCTGCCGAAGGAGCCTCAAAAAACAGCTGATAGGATGAGAAAGGATGTTGAAAATATAACTGGAAAGAAAATAGGGATAATCATAGGAGATAGTAGAGTTATTCCGCTTAAAAGAGGGGTGATAGGCGTTGCACTGGCAACTGCGGGCATAGAGCCTGTGGAAGACTGCAGGGGAAGGGTCGATCTATTTGGAAGGAAATTACAGGTGACGTTTAGGGCAATAGCCGATGATATGGTTTCTGCAGCACAAATCCTAATGGGGGAGGCGGATGAGCAAAGTCCAATGGTGCTCATAAGGGGCGCCCCCGTTAAATTTACGGAAGAGCCGCAACAAGAGATGCAATTGTCGCCGGAAGAATGTATGTACATGAACGTCTTTCAGCTAAGACATACGCATTGAAAGATTATCGCTACCTCTTAGTATCTTTTCTTTATAGGTAGATATCTATGCTATGATTATGCCAAATTTGAATTCGAATTTTTTATATAAATAAAATAAAAATGAGGTTTATCTACAAGCATTGGGTTATTCATAGATAGGATAGATAGGTATCATATGTCATTAGGTCAATAGAAATCGATAGATAATAAAATACAATCAAATAAAAATACAATAAAATACAACAGCAGCCCGGTAGTGTAGTGGTCAATCATACAAGGCTCTGGACCTTGTGACTGCGGTTCGAATCCGCACTGGGCTATTTATTAGAGATATAATATTATTTTTGGATCGCAACAGCGGAAAAATTTATAGGTATTAAGGGCACCTAATGTTTAGAGGATTTATTTTGTTTCCGAATGATAAGGTTAAAGGCTTAATTGGCTCAAAAGTTCAGATTGAGATGAAAGGCGAAAAATGTATTCTTGAGGGCATATTAGAAATTGTAGACGACTATCTAAATCTACACTTGACAAATACTACCGAGATCGTCGATGGTGAGCGAGCGAGAGCCCTAGGATCAGTGTTGGTACGTGGAAACAATATCATTCTTGTAAATCCAGTCAATGAGTGAAATAAAATGAAATGCTGGACAGAAGATGAAATCAAGCTGCTTAGAAGGCATGCTTCATCATCAAAAGAGGAATTAATAAAAATTTTCCCTGACAGATCGTGGGCAAGCATAAAGAAAAAAAGATCGAGGATTACAAAGACAAGAAAACTCCCGAAGTGGTTTTCTTTTGACTTGCTAAAAGACAAATCAATAGAAGAGTTGGCTGAGGAGAAGGGGCTGAACCCGAGAACCATTCATAGAATCATCCAAGCAGGTGGTAGATCAGTAAAGGAGTTTAGGAAATCGCCTTATTCAAAATACGAGTTGATGATAGCAGATGGCATGTTCTCCCCATGTTTTTGCTGTACCGGTGGGGAGTGTGTGCCAGAATATTGTACTAATTTAGATGGGTGGATCCGAAAATTGATATGAAACCTTTATGATGGTAAGTTTTACCACCTCTTTTGCATCTTCAGCGACTGTTAAATCTTCCGTCTCTCGAGTACAACCTCTTCTGCTGCCACATACCCAAATTTCTCAGGACAGTAGCACCTCCAATCAAACCTATTTGCATATCACACACCCGCGTTAAACCGCGAGACTGCCATGGCGGCATTTTTGAGTAATTTTAAAGCTGCTTCCTGATGAATAAATCCGCCCAGACCACAATCTGGACCAGCATATTTTATCCTGTTTCCAAATTTCTTATATGCTATTTCGAGCCTCCCCCTTATGATCTTGATATCTTCGGTCTCATCGATCATCTGGCAAGCTTTATTTTTATCCCTCCATATATCAATTCCAGTTGCATCCCTATATTCGGCTGCCATAGCATCTATATCCGTTCTAGCGATGCCAACACGCAAAAACTTATCATATTTGTCCAGATCTCTCTTCGATATCACATCCAGACTGCTCGGTGTAGATGCAGACTCCACACCAATGATGTTTATACCTTCTACTTCGTATATTTTCTCAGTCTCCAACGGAGAGTGAAGATGAATTTGAACGTCCATCCCTTTCGCTGGATTGGACACTTTTTCTAGCGCCATCGTCAATTCGTCATCCTCTATGATCAACTGTGGGTCGACTCCAAGACTTGGTTCATCGATGGCTATCACCCGTGTCTCAAGATGTTTTTTCATCAGAATGCTGTTTTTCACGAAATTGGACAAACTTTTCGTCAAACTCTCCAACACGTCAGCATGGACTACATGACCGTAGCCACGGATATGCAGTTCGACTGGTCCTGTGATGCACACCCTTATCCCCAATGCTTCGCCCGATGAATCATAATATTCTTTTGCAATACTCTCTATGGCACTGAGTTCGTTGATCTTCGCTTTGTCCTCTCTAATCACCAGAGGTTCATCGCCCCAGTTCTTTGGATTTGTTATGGGATCCAAAAACTGAGAGATCATATATTGTAGTTGCGGATAGGTTAGCACGTCAACTCCGGATAGCATTTTCATTCGCATGACATCTTGCACCAATAAATCATACTGGTCTGGATCTCTGACTACCATTCTCCCTACATCATTTCTCGTCACATTTTTGGGAAGTGGAAAACTTCCTACATCATCAGATGTGATGCTTTCCATTTTTGGGTCCTCTCCTAATCAGCTCTCATCATCAGCGAAGATAGATGTGCTTAAAATCTTTAGTATATATCCATGGGTCTTCTGTCTCGGCATCTTTCTTAAGACGGAGGCAGTAATCTACCTTCGCATCACATTCGTCTGAGTAATATATGGCAAGGGCTTCTGGAAATTGCGGTTTCTTAGGCGATCCGTATTCGTTATGTCCATGATGGCTTAGGATGATGTGTGCCAACTTCATTCTGAGTATATCCGGGAAATTCTCAAGCCTTCCTATCCTGTCCAGTACCTTCTGTTCCCCAATGATCAGATGTCCCCTCAGCATACCCTCTTCTGATATGTCTATGCTTGTAGTTACGTCATACTCTTCTATCTTCCCTATGTCATGGAGCATTGCACCAGTCAAAAGCAAGTCCTTGTCCAAGGAGGGGTGGAGTATATACATTGAGTTACATAATTTGACAACATTCAGCGTGTGTTCGAGCAATCCGCCAATGTAATTTTGGTGCCTATGCATGGATCCAGGGCAATTCTTGAATTTCTCGACGAATTCCTCGTCATCGAAAAAAGAATGTAGAAGAGACTTCAGGTGAGGATTCTTGACAAAATCTACAATTTCCAGAAGTTCTCGCATCATCTGATCCATGTCTTTGCTCGTTTTAGCTACAAAATCGCCCATATCATACTCAGAGGGTTCGCACCTACGTAAGGTATGAGTTGTATCCAGAGCTATCTCCAATCTGTCCCTGAACTCGCTAACTCTACCTGTGATATGGACGACATCGTTCGTTTGGAATATCTCGTAGATATCCTTTACCTGTTCTTCGTTCCTGTCTCCCCAGTATTTTGCCGTGATCTCACCACTATTATCGCTAACCCTGAACTCAAACCAAAACCCAGATGCATATTCTCTTGGAGGTTTTTTGTACTTGATCGCGAAGAGACTATCCACGTTGTCTCCCACTCTTAGGTCCTTGACGAACTGATTTTTGCTCACCATATTTTCTCGCCCACCAGTCACATTTCTTTATTCATCTTTTCAGACATCAGTCTTTTGATTTTAGAAATAAACATTCATCACATTTATGCTTGTTACAAAATTCTTTTCCATAGTTGACAATAAGAGCGTGGAACTCTTTGAACATAGATACGTCTTGGTGCAATTCGTTCTCGAACCGTTCCTGCAATAGATCATATCCTCCAGATATGCCAAGGCACTTACAGATGCGAATGGTGTAGGCGTCTATGACGAATTTCGGCCTGTCCAATGCATAGAGAAGGATGCTATCTGCTGTCTCCTTTCCAATGCCCTTTAGTGAGAGCAACTCGTTCCTTAGGTTTTCAAGGGGCATCTCAGATGTTGATAAATTTTTAGCAAAATATCCCGAAGCAATTTGGAGTCGTTCTGCCTTTTGCTTGTAGAACCCGGTGCATTTAACCAGTGACTCCAGTTTTGACCTATCGACCTTGGCGAGGGCATCAGGATTCAGCAGATCGTGTTCCTTCAGATTATGAATTGCCATTTCCACATTCTCCCACTTCGTTCGCTGGGTTAGTATGGCACCAACCACCACTTCAAAAGGGGTTTCTGCGGGCCACCATTGCTGTTCGCCTAACTTTCTCAGAAGTTTGTTGTAAATTTCGATCATCTTTGTACCCTAAAATATCGATAACTTTCTATTTTACATGCCTATTAAAAAATTAGATGCTAATTTTTTACAATTTCTTTTTTAAATTTTAAAGTTTTGTTAAATTTTTTGAGTTTAATTTTTAATTCCTAAAACCATAATGAAGTATAGTTGTAGTATAATTTATAACAAAACTTCGTCATAACTACTAATTTTGAAAATTTAAAACGAAGAACTAATTCTTACATAAAATATTTGATAGGCATTTAAATAAAGTTTGGATATAAAGAGTTATTTTAATTTTAAGTTTTCCAAAGGTCGCAATAAAAAATAAAGAAATTAATTGTAGCGAGATTGATGATAAATTGATGAGGATAAAATAATGGATGTCGATTGTTCTGGATGTGGATATTGCTGCTTCTCCCCGATTAATGAAATTGTAGTAAATCACATAAGGGATACTAAAACAAGAGAACTCCTAAATAACGAATTAATAAGGTGCAGAGATGTTGGAGTAATTACGAAAGATGTTGTAAGGTCGGGATTGGTTGTTTCTAAACAAGAAACTCAGAGATTACTAAAGGTTGGTCTCTCACACGCCTTAGCACCTTATCGTACATTTGTGCCGCCAAGTGAAAAAAATCATCTAAATGCATTTTTGAAAAAAATGGGTCTTACGCACATGAGAGACCTCTTTAAACACCAGAAAGCTTGGATATCAATATTTAGATTTCGGCATATAGTAATGCTCTACGAGACTGATGACGGGTTTAAGGTTCCAGTTTTCGCCTGTGTATTTTTTGATCCGAAGGAGAAGAAATGCGAAATTTTTGGTAAAAGCTATAGACCCATGCAATGTAAGGTTTTTCCGTTTAGCGTGATAGATGATTATCAAATAGAGAGAGATCATAGGAAAAATCCTGTCATAAAAAGCCCCATGTGCGACCCTTGGAGACTTAAGGGAGAATTAACTTCTCAACAAAAAAATGAAGCAACACAATTTGAAAACACGAGAATAAATTTTATAAGCTGTAGTTATATCCCAATTACAGAAAAGGATATGGAAAAGATTGGAGCTTCACTCAATAATTTGCACTTTGTAATGGATCACTGGAAGGACTTACCAATCTTAACCAATAGGGTATTTTTGAGATTTTATGGATCAGAATATGTTAATTCAAATTTAAACGAAGAAGAATCTAGATTTGTTGAACATATAAATCAAAAAATAGCCTCTAGCCTCGAATGGTGGGAAAACATTAAGCTTGAAAAAAGTGAAGTATTTGAAATTTCAGCAAGGATGGAAGAGATCTTCTTCAGCAGGATTATGACTAAAAGATCAATAGGAGGACCTTTTTCTAAAAAAAGTTGGGACAGAAAAGCGATAGAAAGAATGCTCGGACTTTCAAGATGAAAAAAATGAGAGTTTCTTGATTAAATTGAGTATACAGAGAGTTTATTTGGTTAAAATAATGTTTATTTCGTTATAGCGGTGTAGGTAGCTGAGGGAAATTGTAAAAAAAATCAAATTTCTAAAAATAGATCATTTATTTATTGTTGCTGTTACCGTCCATTGGGTTCTTGAAAGTCTCATATATTTTCGTATTCGTGGACGGATATCAGG
>CAYZWV010000014.1:0-21108 GCA_964482255.1 uncultured Methanocellaceae archaeon | reverse complement strand
TTCTCATCGCATATAGCAAGAATCAAAACGATAGTCGAAGCAGCCGATAGAATGGGGCGACTTCCGCTATTACTTGGTAGATCTATGGAAAGGTATACGGGGGCAGCAAAGAGAGTAGGATATATTGATTATGTTGCAGAAGTGCGTGGAAATAGGAAGTCGATAGATAAAGCCCTTAAAAAAGTCATGACAGACGGTAAGGACAAATACTTGATAATATTGACTGGACACCAAGGAGAGCCCGGTGCCGTTCTCTCTAGAATCGCAAATGACTCAACCCCCTATGGAATCGAAAGCGGGGATAAGGTCATATTCTCGGCGAATGTAATACCTAATCCACTTAGTGCCTCCAATAGGTATATTGCCGAGACTAAACTACGAATGAAAGGCGCCAGAATATATGATAACGTGCACGTTTCGGGACATGCATCTAGGGAGGACCACTGGGAGTTACTTAAAATGGTCAATCCTGAGCAAGTCATACCTTCACATGGAGATCTCAGCATGACTTCTGCACATGCAGAATTAGCAGAAGAGGCTGGTTACGTATTAGGCGATACTGTGCATATTTTACGTAATGGACAAGAACTTTGTCTCAGGTGATACCCCCCATGCATATACTAGACGAAATCAAAAAAAGGGGAAAAATGGTCGATGAGACCATAGAGCAACTATTGCCCATCATACAGCCAGAGGAGCTTTATAAAGCATCTCGATATTTAGTAGACGTTGGAGGCAAACGAATTCGTCCGGCTATGTTGATCCTCGCAGCTGAGTCAGTTGGTGGTAACATACAAAAAGTACTTCCGGCAGCAGTTGCCATTGAGCTGATTCATAATTTCACGCTTATTCACGACGATATCATGGACCAAGACGAATTACGGAGGGGGCACCCAACAGTTCATTTAAAATGGGGATTGCCTGCAGCAATACTGGCAGGAAACACTTTATACTCGAAGGCATTCGAGATCATCACACAGGTCGATGCTCCGCCGAAGATAGTATCACGCTGTCTAGGTATTCTCTCGAAAACATGCGCAGATATTTGTGAAGGTCAATGGATGGACATGGAATTTGAGAAAAGGAACTCTGTCAGCGAGAATGAGTATATGGAAATGGTCCAAAAGAAAACAAGCGTCCTATTTGCGACATCTGCCATGATTGGTAGCTTGCTCGGCGGTGCAACTACCAAAATTGCTGAAGCATTGTGGCAAGCAGAAATCAAAATTGGAGTTGGATTTCAGATACGGGACGATGTATTGGATTTGATAATACCAGAAGTAAAAATCGGAAAGAGGAGAGGTAACGACCTCATGGAGAAGAAAAAGACATTGATAATTATTCATGCACTCAAAAAATGCAATAAATTACATGCACTTAGTAGAGATGCTTCCAGAGAGGAGATAGATGCTGCTGTTCAGCAATTACGAGATTTAGGATCAATCGATTATGCGATGAAGAAAGCAGTTGAACTGGTTGAACAGGGGAAATCCAAGTTAGATGTGTTGCCAGATTCTAGGCCAAAGGAACTGTTGATTGAACTGGCAGATTATATGGTTACTCGCACATATTAAACCTTTAACACATATTCTGGCATCAGCCTAGCTTCCAGTTCTCCGAGACCCAGTTCAAGCGTTTTAATCACAACTTCTCTGCCCCTATAAATAAACTCGATGTCTTGTGGATTGCCAAATATCTTATGTCCTACGGCATTGTGCATCTCAACCTCGAAATATCTCTCTCCTCCGACTTCCATCACATTTGTCACCGTGAGTAAGTCTCTAAATGTATAACCTCCTCCGTGGGGGAGAATATTCGCATTTTTTAACGATGAATAAACGCCCAGTGCTTTTGCCCTCTTGGAAAAACCTAGAATTTCAATCATCTCATCAGACAAGTTCTCTTTCCCCCTCATCAGATAAGCGGGTAGATCTGCTCTTAGAGCTACGGGGAACAAGAGATCATCCTCATCTTTTACGTAATGGGCGCCAAGAATAATCTCATTATAGTTCAACAATCCCTGATGTAATGGATTTGATATTTCCTCAAAATCCTCAAACAGCATTTTTGCGGCTAAACTTCTTTTTTTCTTGGTGAAATTATCTGCAAAATGAAAGAATCGTAGGTATTCTTTCGCATCGTTATCCAGAATTACGTTTGATCTCCCAAATGGCGTTTCTATCGTATCTGCCATTTCACTCAGAATATCACTTTCATGGACATACAGTCCGAATCCCTTAGCATTGTCTCCCTTTAGTTCTGGCGTCCCGCTATGGATTATGAATGCATAATCAGGAACATTGATGTCAGCTAATCTTACGACCCTGAACACATCGATAAAATGGTTGCTCTTACTAAAATCCCATGTTACTCTGATATCACCAATATAGGATTCCTTGTTTCCCATCTCATTGATCCGCTCGATGAGCTTTCTTGGACTTGGAAGTTCATTCAAGCCCCCAACAAGCATGCCACAGGCATTCGGCATCACATCCAAGATTATAACCTTAGAAGTTCCGTCACCCCATGAAATCTTGCCGCCGTATCCGAACCCATTTTTCCACCTCATTTTGTTCTTAGTGACGGTTTCGTCTGGACCAGAGATGAATGTCGCGTTGGCTTCCATTCCCAGTTGTTCCTGTACCCAGTGAATCTTCGCAATGCCATATTTCATGTTCTCTCCGCAGAGAGAAGAGCCTATGTCACCTAAGCCAGTTGAAAATATGTGCTTCTTCGCTATTTCCAGTCCATGATTTGACATGTTTTTTCAACTCACTAAAAAATGACAATCGATACTTGACATTGATATGATAAAGGTTTTGTTGCCATAATTTCAAGTAATAAAAAGATAGGTTTACATCGATGAGAGAATCGATAGAAGAAGTAATTGAAAAATATGCATTGCAGAATGCCATCAAATATGATTCCACCCCCATAGCGGATGCTGTGATGGGCAAAGTTCTGAGTGAATGTCCCTGGCTTAGAACAAAGACAAGTGAGATTATACCCCTGATCCAAGGGCTCATAGAAAGAATAAATTCGATGACCCCTGCTGATCGTTTGGCACGACTCCAGCAAATTGCACCTGAATTGATATTACCCAAAAAAAAGGAAAGGGTGCGTGGACTGCCACCTTTGGAGGTTGGAGAAAGGGTAAAAATGCGGATTGCACCCAATCCCAACGGACCGCCAACATTGGGGACTGCCAGAGGAGTGATCGTCAATCATGAATATGCACAAATGTACAACGGCAAGTTCATTCTTCGATTTGATGACACCGATCCAAAGATTAAAAGACCAATGTTGGAAGCATATGGGTGGTACAAAGAAGATTGTGAATGGTTGGGTGCTAAGCCAGATGAGACCGTTATTGCTTCTGATCGAATTGATAAGTATTATAAATATGCTAAGAAGCTCATAAAAATGGGTAAGGCATATGTCTGTTTTTGTGGTCGAGATGAGTTTAAGATTTTTAAAGATTCCATGAGGGCTTGTCCACATCGAGAACAAGAGGTCGATGTCAACCTGAAATACTGGAAAAAAATGTTGGCTGGCAGATATGATGAAGGGGAAGCCGTCCTGCGGATAAAGACAAACATCCAGCATAAAGACCCTGCTCTACGCGATTGGGTTGCTCTAAGGATCATCAAAAAAGAGCATCCTAGGGCGGGGCGCAAATACGATGTCTGGCCAATGTTAGATTTTGAGTCTGCGATGGAGGACCATTTGCTTGGAATCACACACATAATAAGGGGAAAAGACTTGATGGATAGCGAGAGGAGACAGAAATTTGTCTACGACTATTTTGGGTGGAAATATCCAAATACAAGTCACTGGGGACGTATTAAAATCCATGAATTTGGCAAGTTCAGCACAAGTGAGATAAAAAAAGCAATCGATGAGGGAGAATATAGCGGCTGGGATGATCCATGTCTGCCAACGGTGCGAGCTCTGAGGAGGAGAGGAATTCAAGCAGAGGCTATCAGAAATTTCATGATAGATCTTGGCGTGAGTGAGACCGACATAGCAGTTAGCACGGACACATTATATGCTGAAAACAGGAAGATCGTAGATCCCATCGCTAATCGGTACTTCTTCGTTTGGAATCCAACCCTTTTAGAGATAAAGAATACGATGCCAACTGTAGCAAAGGCCCCACTCCACCCCACATATTGCAGAGGTTTTAGAGAAATATTAGTGCAAGAACAAGTTTTTGTATGCAAAGATGACATTCAAGGCATCAAGAAAGGCGATAATCTGCGTCTTAAAGACTTGTATAATATCCAAATCACGAGCTTAAGTCCACTTAGTGCAAAGTACATCGGGAACGATTTGGACATCACCAAACAAGGCTCTGCCATCATTCACTGGTGCCCTCCAGGAGGAGTTAAGGTCAAAGTGATATGCCCACATAAAGAATATAATGGCATTGGAGAACGTGGAATTATCTCAGAGTTGGGTAAAGTAGTTCAATTTGAAAGATTTGGATTCGTAATGATTGACTCCATAGATGATGAGATCATTGCGTATTTTGCGCACAAGTAGTACACCAAGCAGAAGGTATAAAAGGTAATGCGTTAATATTATCAGCCCAACACTTCACAATCGATGATTGATGAAGGACTTAGTCCGGAATGAGGTTTGAAAATGGCAAAACCGATATATGTTAGATTTGAGGTTCCCAAAGAGTTGGAGGACCAAGCATTAGAATTGTTAGAATTAGCAAGAGACACAGGTAAAATCAAAAAGGGCACGAACGAAGTCACAAAAGCAATCGAACGGGGCATCGCAAAACTTGTTTTCATAGGCGAAGACGTCCAACCAGAGGAGATCGTTATGCACTTACCGCCCTTATGTGATGAAAAAAATACGCCTTACATATATGTCCGCAAGCAGGATGAGCTTGGTGCAGCAGCAGGATTGAATGTTGGTTGTGTATCCGCTGCAATTATAGATGTAGGCAAAAGTGAAGATATCGTGGAAGAGATTGCGCAAAAAGTTCAAGCGTTAAAGTGATATAAATGGCAGAGGATGAGGCTATACCGGCAGAGGTTATAGAAGTGCTTGGCAGGACGGGAATGCATGGAGAAGCTGTCCAGATCAATTGTCGCATTCTTGATGGCATCAATAAGGGAAGGATAATCACTCGTAATTGTATGGGACCAGTGCATTTGGGTGACATTCTCATGTTACTTGAGACCACGAGAGAAGCTAAAAAACTGACGACGCGGTGAACCTGATGGAAAATAAATGTTCATTCTGTGGGAGTCCCATAGAGTTAGGAACAGGCAAGATGTTTGTTCGGAGTGATGGAACCATCTACTTCTTTTGCTCCTCTAAATGTGAGAATAATTTTGCTCTTGGTAGGGTTTCTCGAAAGACAGAGTGGGTAAGGAAAAAGGTAAAGAAAATAGCCAAGAATAAGCCAAAAGAGCGATCAAAGAAGAAAGCAGAGACACCAAAACCAGCAAAGAAGCCAAAGAAAAAGCCAAAATCAAAGGAAAAAGCTAAGTGATTTTCATGGAAGAAATATGGCGAACGCTCCTGCTGATCAAGCCAGATGGGGTTAAACGTGGATTGATAGGGGAGATTATCCAGCGCATTGAGCAAAAAGGACTGAAGATCATCGAGCTTAAGATCATGTCTGTTGATGAACAAACCGCAGGACGACTTTATGCGGAACATGCCCATAAACAGTTTTTCAGCTCTTTAGTCGATTATATCATGTCTGGACCTGTTGTGGCGATGGTTCTCGAAGGAAAAAATGTTGTATCGGTTGTAAGAGGCATGGTTGGTGCAACGGATCCCTCTAAAGCTATGAAAGGCACTATTAGAGGAGATTTCGCCTCCAGCCTCACGCAAAACACAGTTCATGCATCCGATTCGTTGGAGAGTGCGAAAAGGGAAATCAGTATATTTTTCGATGAGTCTGAATTTATTGAATAGATTATTTTTCCATTACATTAAATCGAGTTTTCTTTTGCTTAATCTGTTTTTGATCAGAATAACAATCCAAAAAAATATGCCCCAACGTCATTACGAAATATATATAATATTCTAATGCTAAGAGGCTTCACTAAAAGATTCAATAAAACCACTAACCATACTTGCAAGAATCCATAGTATTGCCCCCAAGCACTAATCACATAACTCCGTTTAAAATATTGGAATTAGTTTGTTCTCCACATCTTTGACTACATAACAACTCGTCATCACCCAACATTCTTATATATTGTCCTGGAATAACTAAGCAGACCAAGATGGTAGAAAAGGCAGATTTACGGACTCCAATCATATGTGTGATAGGGCATATCGATCATGGAAAAACATCATTATTGGATAATATACGAGGTACCTGCATAGCGGAGCAAGAAAAGGGGTCTATAACCCAACATATAGGCGCTACTGAAGTTCCTCTATCAACGATACAGGACAAATGCGGCCTTCTCATGAAAGGAGATTTTAAAGTTCCTGGTCTCTTCTTCATCGATACACCTGGTCATCATGCATTTACAACGCTTAGGAGCAGGGGGGGATCACTAGCAGATCTAGCAGTCGTAGTTGTCGATGTGACCGAGGGTTTTCAACCTCAAACGACAGAGGCTCTGAGAATCCTCAGCCGGTTTAAGACGCCTTTTGTATTAGCAGCAAACAAAATCGATCGAATTCATGGATGGCGCCCACATGAGACTAAAACGTTTATATCGACATATAATAGCCAAAGAGAATATACAAAAAGATCACTCGACGACCTTATTTATAGGCTAATCAATCAGCTACATGAAATTGGTTTTAGTTCTGATAGATATGACAGGATTAGAGACTTCCAGAAGAATGTCGGTGTTATTCCAATTAGCGCTAAGACAGGCGAAGGCATCCCAGATCTACTGACGATCTTGGTCGGTTTGGCACAGCGCTTCCTCGAAAAAGACCTACGAATCCATGCCAAAGGTCCTGGTGTTGGAACCGTGCTAGAGGTCAAAGAAGAGAGGGGTCTCGGCACAACACTTGATGTGATATTGTACGATGGAGAAATTAAGACAGGTGACACAATAATAGTTGGCAGCTATGGTGAACCAATCGTGACAAGAGTACGTGCACTACTAAAGCCAAGGCCTCTGGCTGAGATCAGAATCGAAGAAAAATTTCAGCAAGTGGATAAGGTTGTTGCTGCAGCAGGCGTAAAAGTCGTTGCACATTCTCTCGATATTGCACTTGCTGGCTCACCAATGAGAGTTGTTGAGGATATGACCCTAGTAGAGAAGATATCAAATGATATCAAATCCGAATTGGAGGAAGTAAAGATCAAAAAAGGTGAGATAGGCGTAATCCTTAAAGCAGATACGATTGGATCTTTAGAGGCTTTGGTGCAAGAGCTGAACGATGCCAACGTTCCGATATGGAGGGGTGACGTTGGTGACATTTCTAAACGAGATATAATAGAGGCTGCGACTATCAGGGAACCCTATTTATCGGTTGTCATCGGATTTGGCGTAGATATGCTTCAAGATGCGAAAGATGAGGCATTAAAGTCCAATGTGCAAGTATTTCAGGGTAATGTAATATACCGGCTTTTAGAAGATTATATTAATTGGGTTAAGAAACAGCGGTCTATATCTGATAAAGAGGGGCTTGAAGCAATAGTTAGAGCTGGTAGCTTTATGCTTATGCGAGGTTGTGTTTTTAGGCAAAGTAAGCCAGCAATCGTCGGCGTGAAAATCCTTGGCGGTAGAATCAAGTCAGGGATTTCTGTAATCAAAGAGAATGGAGTAAAAGTTGGAATAATCAAAGGTATACAAGAACATGGAGAGAATATTGCTGAGGCTGTTGCTGGAAAAGAGGTTGCCATATCCATTGAAGGACCTATTGTTGGAAGACAAATAAAAGAAGGCGACCTATTATATGTAGATATTCCAAAAAAACATGCGAAGATTCTAGGGCATGAATTACGTGATACAATACCTGTGGATGAACTTGAGACGCTGGAGGCGTTTCTAGAAATTAAAAAGAAAAGTGACCCATTTTGGGCTAGGTAGGGAAAAATATGGTAAACTTTAGAGTAGTTATTTCAGATACAAAGAAGGGAAAGGCATACCAAGTTGAGGTTTCGGGAGCACAAGCAGATAAGTTTGTGGGCAAGATGGTTGGTAGCACAATTAGCGGAGATTTGGTTAGACTGCCAAGCTACAAGCTACAGATTACTGGAGGAACAGATAAAAATGGTTTTCCCATGCGGGAAGATCTGCCTGGTAGACAACGACGGAGAATCTTGACATTTGGTGGTACAGGGCATCATCCAATAGATGAAGGTCAAAGGAGACGCAAGACTGTATGTGGAAAAGAAATTTCCGATAACATCAGTCAAATCAATGCCATGATCATAAAGCATGGACCAAAGCCAGTAGAAGCTTTTTTGGGGAATGAAAAAGAGAAGTAGCGTTATACCTCATTTGTTGTCTCTAATTTTTAACTCTCACTTTTTTTCTTTTTTTAAATTTTTAATCCATTCATTTATCATTTATATTTTTAGGTAACCCTAAATACATTTAAGATTATCTAAAAATATTATACTAGAAAGAATACTTCATAACAATACTAATCTATAATATATTTTATAAAATAACTATTGAAATCTCCCTAAATTTTTTATTGTGATTTTATTATATATATACTTTAGATTATTATTTCCTAGCATATTTGATACAATAAATATTATATATGACATCCATTATAAAAATTAAAAATGATTTTTTGTAGAAAACATAAACCTAAACAAAAAATAATATCGCCTTAGAGAACATATAAAAATAAATTATTACAATTTATATAAGAACAAAATTCAGAAAATTATTAAATAATCGATTTAGACATAATTTTGGTCATTAAAGGGGGAGTTGCACATAACATAACCTAAATTCTTATAGATTTTGGAACAATTTAGTTGACAATAATCAAGATTTTTTAGGTACTGAAAATTTGTTCCTATATTATTTGTAATAGATGTAAAAGGTTGGAGTTAGTTGTTATAGATCTCAAACGTCAAAAAACTGAAAAATTGAAAAATTCCTATGTTGTTAACCAAAAATCAATTTTAAGCAAAAAATTTGTTGATTTCAAGATTGAAAAGCTATTTAAAAGGTTTTTTTGAGATAAATAAGGAATAAAATAAGAAAAATAACAAATTAAATCGTTTATAAGGCTTAGAATTATATTGAATTAGATACATTTGAGATACATCTAATATTATATTTTGCATCTAAAAAGAAAAAATATAAAATAAAAAAAAGAAATTAATTAAAATGATGTAATAAATGTTTTGTCAAAAAATGGTTGTATGGAAAAAAGGGAGAGTTAAAAGTGAGAGTTAATTGAAGATAGAGTTATGGTTAAATTAAATAGGGCCTTATTGATTAATGTCAATTGAGTGAACGAAATAGATGAGGTATAAAGCAGATAAATGAGCGCAGATAATAAGGACGCCATTTTTAGAGGAAGTTGCCAAGCAGGAGAAATTGGAGAAGGATAGAAGAGATAGATAGAAAGATTGATAAAAAGTCGTATGGGTTCTATGAGTTAACAACAGCAGAAATAACGATAGCTAAAGAAACCAATATAAGAAATTAAAAAAGAGTAGTGAGAAAGGACCATGACCAAAGTAAAAGATGCCCCTAGAACGGCTACCACGCTGGTGGTAAGATCTCATACTACTGCTAGGATAACACAATCCAGAGACCCATATCTTGAGCTCATGCATCGACTGTTTCACGGAGAAGTGACTGCTATGAGGGCCAAACGTTTTCTCGAAATGGTTGAGAAAAGAAAGAATTCTGGTCAGCCTATTTTGGTCAGGGAATGGAATCTCTTGACAAATGAACTAGAAGTTAGTCGATCTTCTTTCTATTCCATGCGGAACAAATTATTGGGCGCTGGTCTACTAGAGATAAGAAGCGGAGAATACCACCTATCTGGAAAGTTTAGCAAGGACTTGGTAGACATGGCAAAGTGGTGGTGGGTTACTATTCTGGAAAATTCGCTAGAAATATTATAAGCTTTTACGATAAACTCTAAATAGCACACATATATCAGCAAATACTACAATCAGCAAATACTACATTTGAATAGGACCGTTTTGAAATAATCCGTCCTAAAAACAATAATCAGTATTAGAGTGTAAAGAGAGATGAGTGTAAAGAGAGATTAGGGATAAATTTGTTAGATTACGAAAAGACCCAGAGGATGATGTTATGACTTAAGTTTTTCCTTAAGCAACATCAGTTCTTCTATCCATTCTTTCAATTCATCAAACTCTCTTTTCAGTTCTTCATTTTGAATGTTTATCTTGTCCATCTTGCGTACTTCTCTGCAGTATGGACCAAGCCTTCTGCTTACCCTAGTGGACTCTTTCACACTAAGAACTCTTCTGTTAGCGAATTCCTCTTTATATATCCTATCTACTCTTGAACGTAATGACTTTATCTTATCCTGCAAATCTGTGACTGCCTCAACTTTTGGAATAACTTCAACTCCCCCAAAGATACCGATCAATACTCTTAAAGCCTTATTTATATTATTGCCAAGATCGGTCAGCTCGATGTACTTAACCCTTCCTTTTTGATTGAATGATATCAGCCCGTAGCGCTCCATTTCAGAAAGCACGCTAGTAGTGTGCGCATATGTAGCGTCAACTTCTTTTGAAATGATGGAGGCATATGAATTATCCTGCTTTGCAATCGCTAACAAGATGCGTGCAGGCTTCTCCCTTAGGAACATTTTTTCGATGTTCTCGTTAACGTTCTTCTCAGGATTCATATCACCACACTCATTCTTCTGACGGAAAACCAACATTCAGACGAATGCCCATCCTATCCACTATGCAACGAAAACCGTAATAATATGAATGGTCTTCAAATTCTGGAAACACATAATTATTTTTTTCTTTGTGGCGTATTTAAAGATGTCTCGTGATATCAATCCTTTTCTATATAGATATATCAAACTAGATATATCAAACTATCTTCATTTGGTAATTCTGGCTTTGACAATTCTGGCGACAATCTTTTTCAATTTATTTTGATTTTACAGTTTATTTCGAAAGTGAATCTTCCTCTAGTAAAACTGTTGAGATCACTATAAGATTCAAATATAGAGCCTTTAGAGATTGTTACTATACCCGTTACAGAGTAATCAAAAATTACCGCCTCCCAACCTTAAGACCACGGCTCTTCCATAGCTGCATTTCTACCTGCAATGCGACCGAAGCACGTCCCCTCCTGAATGTCGGAGCCGCTACCTGGATAAACTTCACCGATCGTTCCACCAGTTGTTCTGCCTGCCGCATACAACCTTGGTATGATATTATTGAACACATCTAACACCTGTGCTTTAACGTTTATACTCACACCACCCATTGTATCAAAAAATGCAGGTCTGGTCTCAATAGCGTAAAAAGGAGGATTTTCGATTAGTCCAAGCCCTCTGGTCCTACCAAACTCGGGATCTACTCCTGACTTCGCATTTTCGTTAAAGACGTTGATAGTATTCTCTAACTCAGTTGGATCTAACCCAATTTTCATGGCTAAGTCTTTAATAGTAGATGCTTGTAATACTATCCCTTCTTTTAGCTCCTCATCTATTTTATTAGTAAAGCCAAGTGCGATCATAGACATACCAAATGTAATTCCTTGTATAATCCCAGAGCCCCCTATCTTTCTCACACTCTCATCGAAAATCAAGAAAGCTACCTCTTGATCCAGGAAAACCTCATTTAGATAATCATAGTAGAGAGATTCATCGACGAACCTCTTTCCATTTTTATCCACGAAAATGGCGGGCAAGTCTATCCCTGCCGATGGCGCAACTACTGGAACACCCCTACCTAATCTAGAAACCTCAGTTCCTGGCACACCTATTGTCTCATGCATGACTCTCAAATCAGCTCCCAAGGCCCTTGCCATCCTAATTCCATCTCCGGTGTTGCAAACAGGATTAACTGATATAGACTTATAACCCTTAGGGCTGTAATCCCTGAGCATTTCTCTATTACGTCCAAAACCACCTGTAGTTATAATCACACCCCTTTTAGCACATATGTATGATTCCTTTCCTTTGACTTCTGCTTTGACACCAATAACTTCTCTTTTAGTGTTTACGATCAGCTCGATTGCCTTAGTCTCCAGCAAAACCTCAATATTCCTTTCTAAAACGGCATTATTAAGTATTTTAAAGAGTCCAGCACCCTCTCCCTCAAATTTAATGCCTCGAGGTTTGGGAGGGGTTATAGCTGCAAACTCTGGTAAAAATTCCGCGCCAGAATAGCCAAAAAACACCGCTTTTGCACCCAATTCCATTAGCCAATCGACATTTTCACTAGACCTATCTGCTATAACTCTAACCAACTCTGGGTCATTCAAACCTTTGCCAGTTGCCATCCAATACTTAAACATCTCATCTGGAGAATCTTGTATCCCATACTCCTCCTGAAATGAAGTCCCAGCAGCATATATTACGCCACCGCAGATAGCGGTGGAACCGCCAGGATCGGATTCTTTCTCCAAAAGAAGTACTTTAGCCCCAGTATCATGCGATTCCATGGCTGCTGCTGCGCCAGAACATCCGAATCCTATAACCACAACATCTGCCTTTTTATCCCAAACCCTATGAATTAAAATATCGTTAAATTTCGGCCACAACAGAGTGATCCCGCCAACCGTGGCAGTTCCTATGACAAATCCCTTTATGAAATTCCTACGACTAATAGATAAGTCCTCTTTAGCCTTATGTCCCAATGTTAAGCTTCCCCCGATTACAAAAATCAACTAATGATATGCCTTTCCAGCAAAAATTCTTCAATAAACCTATAAAATACTATAATAGAAATAGTTTTCGTGTTTGATTATCCGGAATGAACAATATTAAAAATACATAAATATATTGATTCAATTTGTTCTTTTAATTTTACATTATTCATCTTCTAACGGCTTTGGTGAGGTTTTGTATAGCGTATATAGTTATTATTGTAACATTCGGCAGCTATAGCCCCTAAAAGAGGGGATTCTCAGTGAATTTGGTCACAAAGCAATACAAAATGAGGTTTCTACCTAAGTTAGGATCCTCTAACCAAATCTTGAAGGACTTTTTTTGGATCCTTGGCTTTTACAACTCCGGATGCCAGCAACACGCCTTCAGTGCCAAGTCTAAGAGCAGTAGCAACGTCCTCACCTTTTGAAATACCGGCTCCACAAAGTACGCCAACCTTAGAATCCATTTGCTGAACTTTTCTAACGGCTCCCTTAACCACTTCTGGATTTGCTTTGGAAACTGGAATTCCTGTTCCTATAAGTTCCGGCGGCTCTATAGCTATGAAATCTGGTCTGAGGGGCACCACAGCGGACGTTGTTGCAAGATTATTGGTACAGACCACTGTCGTAAGCCCTACTTTTTTCGATATTTTTATCGCGGCATCTATATCTGCCAACTTTAATCTCCGTTCAGAGTGGTTGATCAGCGTCCCAATAGCTCCCGCTTCTTTTATTGATTCTGCGAGAATGTGTCCTGTATGGCTTCCTGGAGTTATAGCATCGACGTGTTGCGCAAAAATGGGAATGCCAACTCTTGCGATCGTGCAAATGTCCACGAACTGTGGGGCCACAATTATCTCTACACCTGAATCGTCCCTGACCTCTTTGACAGCTCGGGCAATTTTTAAAGCCCTTTTACCTGTGCTTTCAAGATAGGTTTTAAAATTTATGATAATGACAGGGGTTTTCATCTTTTTCCACTCAAAAATCAGTCATCACCCTAAACTGATCGATTTCTTCCTTCATCATCTTGAGAAAACGCCTTGAAACACCCTCTATGTCTTTTGCTTTGGTGATTGCCCTACCAACGATGAGGATGTCTGCACCTGATTTAATCGCTTCTTTAGCGTTTTCAGCCAGGATACCACCTGCTACTGCCACCAACATCTTATCCGATAGGGCTTTTATGTCTTTGATGTCTCTCCACGAGTGCTTCATTTCCTTTTCACTATCTATTGCCCTATGTAGTTCAACGACGTCTGGCAGAATGGTTAGCTGCTCTAGCAAACCCTTTGCATCGCCAACATTTAGCATGTCTATGACAGAGCAAATTCCAGTTTTTCTAGCCTCTATTATCACCTTTTCAATAGTCGCAGTAGGAGCTAGTCCAGATACTACAAGAGCGTCAGCTGTAGCATCTGCTGCCATTCTAGCCTCTAGGTTACCGACATCCAGCGTCTTAAGGTCTGCAACGATGAATGCATCCCTTCTGATCTCTCTCATCTTTTTGATTATGTCTAAACCATATCTTTTTATCAGTGGAGTGCCGGCCTCTAAGATCAAATGGTCGCTCTCTGGTAGATTTTCGAGCACTTGTTTAGTTAACTCTATGCTTGGTATATCCAACGCGACCTGCAGGTACGGAGGATCCCACAATTTTGAAATTTTGAACCCCATAATCGGATGAGTAGATCGATCTTTTTCATAGATAACTTTATCCACTGAGGGAAATCCCTCCATTGCACGTTGTATTGCTAGTTTTGTCGCACCATAATTATAGCGGTAAATCTTGCTGTAGTCTTCTGCCTCTGGATGGACAAAAACGCTCACTATTATGACTATGTCCTCTACTTTTCCTTTAGGCATCAAACCCTCTTCTACCGTATCTGCCACAGCCTTGGCAACAGCAGTCTGTGCAGGTCCGAAAACTTGAGCAGCCTGCTCTAGATTTTGCACGGTAACCTTTGGTACGACCAATGTAGATGGCTTTGTAAGTAGATTTGGTCTGATGACGGCTAGCAGAGGCGTGTGACCAGCAGACATATGAGACATCGAGTTAACAAAAGCCATCCCCACAGGTCCTTTTTTATCCCCTATTACCAAATCAATGTGTGCGATCTCTGGTCCTTCACCGATCAGTGCTTCGCCTAATAAATACAAAATGGTACCCCTATTTGAGGTTGAATTATACGGTATATATTGTTTTTTATTGGACCCCCAATATAAGTTATAAAGATATATTATATCGATGAGAATACATCAATAAGTAGGATATCAATCTAACAGCTTAGCGTTGTTATTTAGAGATTTAATATATCTATTCGCCAAAAAAAACTTTGCTCAAGAAAATCGCGAAAAAAATTCATATAACAAAAGTCAATTAGCGTTTCATACTGCTAATAGGTACATCATGACTACGAAAATAGATTCGAATAAAATGAAGAAAGCAAGATTAATGAGATTAGAGCATATTTTTTGGTAAAGCGTTAAAATTGCTAGGATCATAAACCTTACTAAAGATAATTTGGAATCACCCATGGATGCAATACTGGATAATTTCCATGGAGGGAAAGTTCTCTGCCCTAGATTGAAAATTTGGAATATGTATCGCTAACCTCCATGAAAACGTATTCTATAGAGGGATAAAAGTGCAGAAAGTAGGTAATAGATTTACCTTCAAAAAATGTTTCTTTGATATATGTAAGAGGAGTACAGCAAGCAAAAATCACACATAAGGTAAGGCTTGATATTTGCCATGGCTTTGATCACAGAAAAATGCCGGGAGCGCGACTCGAACGCGCGATCTTCAGGTTATGAGTCTGACGCCTTAACCAACTAGGCCACCCCGGCTTGTTTTTCAGTCGACATAAAGCGATATAATAGTTGTGGTCTCCGAAAGTTTTATTTTGATTGAAGTATTTTAAAGTATAACATTAGGTGAATAGATGAAGAAACTATCGGTATCTGTATTGGATGACAAAGACGAAGAGTCTGTGAACATATTAATGGAATTGGGGCTAAAGAGGAATGTTGCCAGGACGCTTGTCTACCTAGCGAACTCAGATGAGGTCACCTCTAGGAGTATAGAACTCGGCGCAGATCTGAGACAACCTGAGGTGAGCATTGCTATGAGGAAATTAAGAGAGGGGGATTGGATTTTTGTGCAGGATATCAAGAGAGAAGGTAAAGGTAGACCATTAAAAAGTTATAAGTTAGCCGTACCAATCGAAGACATTATTAATCATCTTGAGGGGATCAAGCGGCAACAGGCAGAAAAAGATCTTGACAACATAAAAAAGCTGCGTGAATTAAGCAACATGTCATGATTTTTTTAGGACCTCGACTCTTCCTTTTCTGCCAAGGTGTACCTCATCAGCGTTTGTGAAGATACCATGTCCGATTGCTCCAATTATTTTTGATAATTGCCCATCAAGCTCTTTGGGATTGAGTATCTTACCAAAGTCCACATCTAACACAAAATTGCCATTGTCTGTTATCACCGGTCCGTCCTTTTCACGAGCCACCCTCAGCCTAGGAACACCCCCTAATTTTGTTACCTGTATTTCCACAAGTTTTAGGGCATATGGAAGGACCTCTAGTGGAACCGGGCAGTTAAGCACTCCTACCATTTTGCTCTCGTCCGCTATGACCACAAACCTATTTGCAGAATATGCCATGATCTTTTCACGTGTATGTGCGGCTCCTTGACCTTTGACGCAGTTCAGCATCGAATCAACTTGGTCGGCCCCATCTATAGCAATATCCACAGACGGATGTTCCCATAATGTCGTAAGCGGTATTCCTGCTTGGATGGAAAGCAACTCCGTCTGGTGAGACGTGGGAATTCCAAGAATATCTAAGCCCTCCTTGACTTTCTTACCCAGATATTTGATTACGTATTTGACCGTCGAGCCTGTGCCAAGACCGACTACCATCCCATTTTGGACCAACTCTACTGCAGATTTCCCTACTGCTTCTTTCTTACTATATGCCATCATAACCTGATGGGATCCGCATGATAAAAAAACTTATCATGGCAGAGGATTTTTAGATTAGATTATGGTCAAAATACTTGTGACATACTACTCAAAGATGGGACATACGGAGGAACTTGCGAAATCCGTAGTGGATGGTATAAAAGATGGAGGAGGGATTGCAGTCTTAAAAAAAGTGAGTGAAATTGATGCGGAAGAACTACCAGATTATGATGGAATCGTCATCGGATCCCCAGTCTATTTTGGAAATATGGCTTCAGAGGTCAAAAGGCTTATCGATGATTCAATCAGCGTTCGCCGGAAACTAGAGGGAAAAGTAGGCGCTACATTCGTGACATCTAGGCACCGAACCGGTGGAAAAGAGACAACCATGCTTTCAATATTAGGAGCGATGTTGATACACGGAATGGTAGTTGTCGGCGACCCCATCGAAGTTGGGGGGCACTATGGAGCCGCTGGATCAGATGAACAAGCCAAGAAAGAGGCTTTTGGACTTGGAAAGCGCGTGACAGAACTCGCAGAAAAATTATAAGGTCATTTTATACATTCAAGGTAAATATTAAATACAGGTTCATCAAATTATGCATTGAGTGAATTTAGGTGTCCCATCCCCTCTAGATAAACGCCTAAATTCGCTCTTCACGATTTTTCTGGATTTGATTTATCAAGGAGAGAAAATAATGGCTAAGAAAATAGCAGAGAACTGTATATCTTGTGGGGTTATGCTCACAGAGAAAGGGTTTACTAGATTTCAGTGCCCAGATTGTGGAGAAGAGGAGATAGGAAGATGCACGAGATGCCGACAACAGAGCAACCCCTATAGATGTGCTAAATGTGGATTTGTTGGACCTTGAGGTGATTCCTGTGGAGGTGGCTGCAAAAATCAAAATTATGCCGAAAGATACAAATGTCGACTTTGAAAAGCTCAAATCAGACATAGAGTCAGTCATACCAAAAGGCGTAAGATTGCATGGATTTGCGGAAGAGCCGATAGCATTTGGCTTAAGAGCACTAATAACAGTCATAATTGTGAAAGATGGAGAGGGTGGAACCGAGATAGCAGAAGAATCGTTTGCGAAAGTTCATGATGTAGAAAGTGTACAGGTCATTGAGCTCAGCCGAATCTAATAAACGGGCTCGTAGCTCAGTGGAAGAGCACCACGTTCGCAGCGCGGGGGCCGCGGGTTCAAATCCCGCCGAGTCCATTTGTGTGAAAATATGAACGGCGAATTGATAGGGGACAAGGTCATATTATCTGGGGAGGGCGTAAGCGAGTTATACAATACCAGCTACTATGGAAGACTTAGAGGAGATACTCTAGAGTTGTCTTTAACCGAAGCGTCTTATCTGTTTGAAAGGGCAAAAATCACCATCTTTTTGAACCAAAATTCCCTTGACTTTGAGGAATTTTTCAAGATCGCATCCATGCGAATGGAAAATTTCGAACTGAAATATCTCGTCTACAAGGACCTTAAGGAAAGAGGATATTACGTACAGCCAAGCTCAACTGATTTTCGACTATATCCCAGGGGTAGAAGGCCGGGTGAGACACCTGCTGAGTATTTTGTGCATGTGATATCAGAGCGAAAACCCCTTTCATTGACCGAGATGACACGTTTTATGGAAACCGCAGAAAATGTACGAAAAGGAATATTATTAGCGGTCGTGGACGAGGAGAGTGAGATAACTTTCTATGAGGTCAAAAGGATGATGATGAAGGGAGGCATGAAGCCTGTAGATAATTTTAAAGAGGGTGGGACTTTACTGGAAGATAGAGTCGTGATATTTGACTCAAAGTTGGCTAACTCTCTCTACCATAACGGATTCTTTGGAAAGCTCTTAGAGGAACGACTACAACTATCGTTGGTAGAATCTGCATACTTGCTAAAAAAGAGGATCATAAAGATAGTTGATCGAAGTGGACGTGTGCTTAGCCTAAGACAATTCAACGGGGTTGCAACCAAAATTGAGCCAACTTTCAGAATGAAACTCCGTATCTACGAGGACATGCGAAATAACGGAATGGTCGTAAAGACGGGTTTCAAATTCGGAAGTCACTTTCGTGTTTATAAAGAAATAGAGTCCATGAAAAGTCATTTACCACACTCAGAATATTTAGTACATACAATTCCAGATGACCATGTTTTTTTGCTGCCTGAGATGTCACGTGCCATAAGGTTAGCACAAAGCGTTAGAAAACAGATGATATTTGCCTACATAAAAGATAAAAAGGCACAATACATTGATATCGGAAGGGTCAAGCCATGAAGAGAGAGATAAAGCTGAATCCGTGGGGCACAAATGACATAGAAGATTATCCTAAGTTATTTGAAGAATTTGGTGTATCTCCTTTCAAGGACCTCTTGGCAGAAGTGCCAAATCCACATCCATATATGAGAAGGGGGGTCATCTTTGGTCATCGTGATTACCAATCCATTTTGGATGCGCTCCATTTAAATGAGCCTTTCGGCGTCATGAGCGGATTTATGCCATCTGGTCCGGTGCACCTGGGACATAAAATGGTGATGGATGAAATCATATGGCACCAACGTATGGGCGCAGAAGCATTTTTCGGAATCGCTGATATGGAGGCACATGCCGTGAGAGGGCTCTCATGGAAAGAGTGTACTGAGAGAGGTATAAACGAGTATATGCTTAGCATGATAGCACTTGGATTTGAGCCGAGTGGTAGAATCTATTTCCAATCAAAAGATACTTTTGTCAAAGATCTTGCATTTGAGTTGGGTACAGAGGCAAATCTATCTGAGATGAGCGCAATCTACGGTTTTTCCGGCGAAACTCATATTTCGCATATGTTCAGTGCGCTTGTTCAAAGTGCAGATATTCTCCACCCGCAGCTAAGTGAATATGGCGGACCTAAGCCGGTAGTTATTCCTGTTGGATTCGACCAAGACCCGCACATTAGACTTACGCGGGACATAGCAAGCCGAATGAGGATGTTCAAGGTGGAACAACGCGAGGATTATATCAGTGTTAGAGCGAAGCATCCCAACGAAGAAGCAATGGATGATATCGCTGATCGCGTAGAAGGTGATGTGAAACTGTATGCAGAGCATGTGGACATCTATGAAAACGAAGATTTGAAGAAGATCGAGGCGATCGTACGTTCAGTGGAAATTGACCATGGAGGATATGGGCTATATCTTCCCTCTTCAATATATCACCGTTTCATGAGCGGATTGACTGGAGGGAAGATGTCAAGTACCAATCCTGATAGCATTATCGCGCTCACAGAACCACCAGATGTTGCAGCCAAAAAAGTCAAGAAAGCAAAGACTGGAGGGCGGGTGACCCTAACGGATCAACGCAAGTTCGGCGGTGAACCCCAAAAATGTACGGTCTATGAACTATTGCTTTTCCACTTGATAGAGGATGATGCCCATATAGCAAAGATATTTAATGAGTGTAAAGAGGGTAAACTCACCTGTGGGAGGTGTAAAGCGCTTGCTGCAGAGTTAATGATCAAATTCCTGAGGGGGCATCAGCAGGAGCGAGAGCGAGCAAAAGAACGATTAGATGAATATGGACTGAAGCTGTAGAACAGATAAAAACAAAAACTTCTTTTTTAGTATGAATTAAATATTACTTTACGCCTGTAGAAGTAACTATCAATCTTTTTATAGTAGCCCGTTATTGATTCATTATGATGGATAAAGAAGAGAAGAAAATAAAGGCGTTGGAGCTTAAACACCAAGAGCTGATGACTAAGATAAACACTGAGTCTATGATAATTGTTTCAATATCTGTTATGGGTTTTGTTTATATTTTAAACCTCTATAGAGAAAATGTTATGGCTAATCTCAGCATTGGATTGATACTTTTAGGAGTTTTAATTTGGTTTATTCGTGTTAGCCGTAATGATTTGAATAGACAATCTAAAGAAAGATTTGATAGTGCAAAAGAAATCAGAGATAAAATATTCAAACTGGAAGAAGAGGAAAAACAAAAAAGAGGATAAAAGTAAATCATAAATCCCTTTTGACCATCTACCCCATCTAACCTATTGGAATAACTACCATCACATTTACGCTCTCTGGCGTTTCTCTTCTCGGGTGGGTAGTGTGTGGCATATATATTTAAGGAACTGAGATAATAGAAACCATTGAAGGGTATGGGTGGGTCAATTCAAATGAAAAAGGCAACAATCTTCTTACTTTCGTTAATTTTGATTATGTGTGCTTTTTCAGGGTGCATATCGACGAATGTCTCAACGAATGTCTCAATCACTCCAACACTGCCACCCAGACCAACACCAACACCTACTCCTACACCAACACCAACTCCAACACATACTC
>CAYZWV010000013.1:0-23630 GCA_964482255.1 uncultured Methanocellaceae archaeon | reverse complement strand
CCCTTATAAAGTGCATCCCCCTTTCCACGTATCACATTGGTCTTCAAGAGTTCGCATATTTCTGGTAGGCTTTGATGAATGACCTTGAACTTATCAAAATCTTCAAGCGAGTCAAAGGCTGCTTCAGAGGCCACTCGGATGGGCTCATATTCAATCTCTCCATCAAGAGTTGAGCCTTCCACCACTAAAATCTCGTCGACGAGCCCTTCGTTTACAAGCTCTCCGATTTTAACGATAATTTTTCCAATGGTCTTCTTCTCTCGGAAAGAGGGGAGGATAACAGATATTTGAGCATCCCCTTTCTTACAAAGAAGATCTGATAATTCAAAATCAGTATAATCGAAATCGTACATCTAATACCTCATAGAATATAATCCAATATTTTGCTCAGATCATCATTCAATATTATGTCGGCAAATTCATTTATCTCTGTGGATGACTCAAAGGTAATTCCCAAACCAGCGTCCTCTATCATGCATTTATCATTAGAAGTGTCGCCAACTGCCACAGTTTCAGCAGGAGTTATTCCCAGTTCATCACATAGTTTATGCAAAATGTCTCTCTTGCAGACGGAATGGATCTTACAACCAGCCCTATGTGGCTCTAATCTATCATTGTTCAGCTTGATTCTGCCTGTGATCTCTCCTTCCCTGACCTCCAATTCGTTTGCGAAAGTCCTATCAACTCCAAGTCTTTTTGCCAACCTATTCGCAGCCAGTTGGTAACCATCTGTTGCTATAACCGTCATAATGCCAGCTGCTTTAGTTGCATTGATAACTTTTTGGGCACCCGCCCGAAGAGGGATTTTATTGAATACCTCTAAGAAACGCTTAACAGATAGTCCTCTGAGAAGCTTGGCAATCTCAATGGTCTTTTCAAAGCTCTGCAAATTTGATTCGATAATCCTGCATAGATTTCCTTCAAAACCCAGCTCTGCTGCTAAAGCATAGATGGTCCTACCGCAAAGGAGTGTTCCGTCCATATCGAGGATTATTAACTTATAGGGGATGGTATCACATCCTTTTCCATATAATATAACAAGATATTCCTTTAAGTAGTAAGCCCTATTCTCTAATGTTTGACATGAGGTGTATAATTAGCATAGCAGGCTCTGATAGCGTGGGCGGTGCTGGTATCCAAGCAGACTTGAAGACTTTTGCAGCATTAGGCATACACGGCACCTGTGCAATTACTGCTATAACAGCACAAAATACACTCGGAGTGCAGAAAATCCACGATTTGCCTGTTGAGGTAATAGTGGACCAAATAGATTCCATAGCGAGCGATTTCAGTGTGGATTATGCAAAAACTGGTATGTTGTATTCAGAGGAGATAGTAAGAGCAGTAGCCAAACAGATAAGAAAATACAACATTCCGCTAGTAGTGGATCCATTGATGAGGGCAGATGCAGGAGGTTCATTGATTAGGCAAGATGCAATCTCAACCATGGTGGAGGAATTATTTCCCCTCGCAACAGTTGTAACGCCAAATGCCTTTGAGGCAGGTGTCTTATCTAATATGAGGGTGAAGGATCGAGAGAGTGCAAAAAAAGCTGCAGCCAAAATACACAGTTTGGGCGCTAATGCAGTAATAATCACCGGCGGACATCTTGATGGCAGCGATGTGTTATATGATGGCTTATTTAAATTGATAGAAGGAGAGAGAATGGAAATAGGTGCACATGGTACTGGTTGCACATATTCAGCCGCCATAGCAGCATACCTAGCAAATGGGCATGATCTGAAAAATGCTGCCACAAAGGCAAAGGATTTCGTCACAGCATCTATCAAGAGTGGTTTGAATGTTGGTGGTGGTAGCAGTCTAATAAATCCCTTGGGTTTGACTCTCGATAAAGCGGAGAGATACGGTGCACTGAAAGACGTGCGTAACGCTGTTGTACTACTGGAAAAATGTGATGAGTTCTCAAGTCTAATTCCAGAGGTTGGAAGTAATATTGGGATGGCTATCAGGGGCGCTTATTCCCTAAGAGACGTGGCAGCTGTCAGGGGAAGGATCGTGCGTATGGACGGAGCAAGAGCCGCAGGAGAGGTTGATTTTGGCGCAAGCAACCATGTAGCAAGGTTTATTCTCGAAACAATGCAATTTGATGGAGAGTTTAGGGGCGGCATGAACATAAAATATGGGCCAGATATCCTATCAAGGTGCAAAAAATTGGGATTATCCATTGCTTCTTTTGATAGAGGAAAAGAGCCAAAAGGCATGAAAACAATGGAATGGGGGGTTCATACTGCGATAAAAGAATTTGGATCAGTCCCAGATATCGTTTATGATCTGGGTAGCGTTGGAAAAGAGGCGATGATAAGAGTTCTGGGATTTTCTGCTACAGATGTCGCCCAAAAAGTGATTAAAATAGCAAAACGATAAATAAGGTTAAAGGATGAGAAAGAATGGGTGTTAAACCAACATATATCAAAAGCATCGGGAGCAAACTGATAAAAAAGTATCCAGATGAATTTGGAGCGGATTTCGAAGAGAACAAGAAGCATGTATACGAATATACAGATATCAAAAGCACGGTGATCAGAAATAGGGTCACAGGATACATAACCAGCAAATTAAAACCTAAAAAAAGGAGGTGAAAAATGTTTGAAGGAGTATTTCCGGCGCTTATTACACCATTCACCAAAGATGATAAAGTGGATGAGGAGGGTTTGCGCTCGAACATTAATTTTGCCATAGAGAATGGAGTCTCTGGGATCGTTCCAGCCGGATGTACTGGGGAGGCTGCTACGCTCTCACACCAAGAGCAGAAGATGGTCATCGATGTTTCCATAGAAGCGTCCAGTGTTCCGGTCATAGCTGGAACGGGATCAAATAATACTAAAGAGGCAATTGAACTCACAAAATATGCAAAAGATGCTGGTGCAGATGCTGCGATGCTGATCACACCATATTATAATAAGCCGACCGATGTAGGCTTAATTATTCATTATAAGACGGTCGCAGAAAAATGTGACATTCCGATCATACTGTATAACGTCCCATCTAGGACAGGAAGAAACATGAGTGCAGATATTGTGGCTGAACTCGCAAAAGTGGAGAATGTCATCGGTATTAAGGAAGCCAGTGGCGATATTAACCAAGTTTCTAAGATAATCGAATTAACAAGTGATATGGATTTCATCGTGATTTCCGGGGATGATTCGCTAACATTACCAATCATGGCATTGGGCGGCAAGGGAGTGATATCAGTTGCTGCTAATATTATTCCAAGGCAAGTGAGTGACATGGTTATTGCTTTTTTGGATGGCAGGCTTGACAGAGCTAGAGAATTGCACCACGTCCTCTCACCTTTATTCCGTGCCCTGTTCTTGGAGACAAATCCGATTCCTGTCAAGACCGCAATGGGTTGGAGAGGCTTAGCTGCGGGTGGACTTCGACTTCCACTCTCTCCACTGAGTGAAGACAATGCAACAAAGCTAAGGGGCGTTTTGGAGTCGTTGGTGCTTTTATGATCAAAATCGCAGTCGCTGGAGCCTGCGGACGTATGGGTTCATTGGTAATAAAGAACGTCGTGCAAGAAGAGGATATGGAGTTAGTGGCAGCGTTTGATGTCAGGAGTGTGGGCACAGATTTAGGAGATATAAAAGTTTCAGACGCAAAAGATGTCCATGAAGTTTTCACAAAAAAAAAGCCAGATGTTTTGGTTGATTTCACCACTGCAAGCTGTGCGGTGGAGAATGCGATATCTGCAGCCGAGTATGGCGTGAATTTGGTCATAGGCACCACTGGATTCACACCCGGTCAACACGCCCAAATGGAGAGAGCTATCGACGAAAGGGTAGCAGCAGTCATATCTCCAAATTTTTCTGTTGGCGTGAACGTGTTTTGGAAGATGATAGGAGAGGTAGCCAAACATCTCAAGAACTATGATGTCGAGATTGTCGAGACCCATCACCGGCACAAAAAGGATGCACCCAGCGGTACTGCAACGCGTGCAGCAAAAATAATAAGCGATGCCTTGGATGGTAAAAAAACCATATATGGGCGAGAAGGGCTTTGCCCAAGGGGGGATGAAATTGGAATACATGCTGTAAGAGGCGGAGACGTCGTTGGTGATCACCTCGTTCTATTTGCTGGAGACGGCGAAAGGATGGAGATCATACATAGAGCACATAGCAGGCAGGCGTTTGCCTCTGGTGTCATCCGAGCAATAAGATGGGTCATAAATTCGAAGAAGGGGATACATTCGATGGAGGATGTCCTCGGAATATAAATAAAATAAGATGAGATAAGATAGATAAGCATATATAACACAAGGAATCTTCATACTGGAAAAATTAAATTAGAATTAGATTATAGTAGGATATGCGGTCATGTTTAGATAGATATCATTTCATTTGGAGAGAATTTAATTAAAAGACGAAAACACGTCAGTTAACGATTGTGTATATGTTCTTTCAAATTTAGGATATGCGTCAATATGGAAGGTGTGATTTAATTATGGTCAAAGTGGGAATACTCGGTGCAACAGGAGCAGTTGGTCAGCGGTTCGTCCAACTATTGGCAGATCATCCGTGGTTTGAGTTGACGTCACTGACCGCATCCGATAGGAGCGCAGGCAAAAAATACGGAGAAATAGCAAGATGGCGACTGGATGTGCCGCTACCCGACAGTGTAAAAGACCTGAAGATTTTGCCAACCTCGCCAGATGGGGTAGACGCAGACATCGTTTTCTCAGCTCTGCCAGCCTCCATCGCGAAATATGTGGAGCCCAAATTCGCAGAAGCTGGATTTGTGGTAGCCAGCAACGCCAGTTACTACAGAATGGAGAGCGACGTACCCCTCATGATACCCGAGATCAACCCAGATCACCTAGGCTTGATAGAGATACAAAGAGATAATCGCAATTGGGATGGATGCATAGTCACCAATCCCAATTGCACGACCATTGTTATGGCACTCACGCTGGGACCTTTGATGCAATTCGATATAGAGAAATTATATGTTGCAACCATGCAAGCCATCTCAGGCGCTGGTTACGAAGGAGTGGCCTCAATGGCAATCCTCGATAACATCGTTCCATACATAGGAGGGGAGGAGGAAAAGGTGGAATCCGAAGCACAGAAGATCCTGGGTGAATTCGATGGTTCTAAGGTGAAAAATGCCGATTTCACAGTAAGCGCAAGTTGTCACAGGGTTCCTGTGATGGATGGACATACCGAGGCGATATGGGCCATAATGAGAGAAGATCCAACGCCTGAAGATGTTAAGGATGCATTTCTTGGATTCAAATGCGACGAGGTGAAAGGTCTTCCTACCTCTCCAGAAAAACCAATAATTGTGCACGATGCAGAGGATAGACCTCAACCAAGATTGGACAGAGATGCGGGCAATGGCATGAGCGTTTCGGTGGGCAGAATCAGAGAGGGTATAAAATATATCGCAGTGGGACACAACACCATCAGGGGGGCTGCAGGCGCCTCTGTGCTGAATGCAGAGTTCCTCGCGAAGAAGAAGATGGTTTGATCTATTCTATTTATTTTAGCCTATTCTATTCTTTTACCTCTTCACGAATGATATATCCGAGGGCACCTCTTAGAACTATGATAGTACCCACTATGGTTAGCTCCTCGATGGTCCTAGCTACGACGGTCCTTATGATCTCAGCTCCGAGCATGTAATCCAATGATAGCATTAGATACTTCGCTAATTCGTTGCTAAAAGATGGACACCCAGGAGGAGGTCTAATTAGCTTAAAAGTGCAGACTACAACCCCATAGCATATTACGATTATTCCCAAAAGCTCCAATATAAATGCGATTGTAAGAAATGCTGGAGCGGCAAGATCGTAAAACACCATCTTATCAGCCTCTGAAATACTTCTTTTTGAGACGATATTTAAGCTTATGCTTCGTCTTAATGCGACAAATCCTATTGATGTAAGTGGAAGAATGTCGAATGTTTTTATATGTAAAGCACAAAATAAAACAATAACAGAGGGGTGGGATAAAAAATGATAATAGAGAGTTTACTTGTAATTATCGTGATTCTTTTAATTTTATTGATTTTTTTGACCTTGAAAAGCAAAAAAGTTGAACCGAGAGATGTTGAAGCAGCAATATCAGGCACTTGGATAAAACTGGGTTTAGATGAAAAAATAGGTGCAGTGGAAAGCCATGCCAAAGACATTAGAGATGGTTACAAATCCTTTGAGCAAATGCTTCGGGTGCCCACAGAAAGAGCGTCTTTCGGAGAGTTCTCCATGGAGACGATATTTGCAGACCAACTTCCACGGGATATGTATGGTATCAGAGAGCGAACCCTTGACGGGAAGATTCCAGATGCATACATAAGATCAACGGTGGGGATTATTTGCATAGATTCCAAATTCCCTTTGGATAACTTTGGAAAGATGTTGGATGAAGAAGATGTCAAAGAAAAAGAGTTTTTCAAAAAACAATTTATCAGGGATACCCAGGGCCATCTCGACAAGATAGCCTGCGATTATGTATGCCCGGAAAAAGGTTCTGCAGAGTTTGCTTTTGCCTACATACCATCGGAAGGAATTTACTATTTCTTGGTAAATGAGGCGTTTGATATGCTGCGAGACTATACTAAAAGGGGAGTTCAGGTGGTATCCCCACTGACACTTTCCCATAAAATTGAACTTATAAAGGCTGGAGTTCATGCAAAGAAACTTTCAGAGGATATAGAAAAAGTGAGGGACAGTCTCATCAGGCTATCGCAGAGGTTCGGCGAGGTAGATGAGGTCTGGCGCGTTTTTTACAGAACTCACTTTAAAAATTTGGAAACCAAGGCAGAAGAACTGGATTATGCCTATAAAAAACTAAGAGATGAATTTGAAAGAGTGTCGAAGATGTCTGAGGAAGATTAGGTAGTTTTGGAAATATGAAATGGGGCAGAATATAACTAATGCTATAGTTATGAAATCATTAATAAAATAGCATTTTTACCATCATCTCAGCCTGTACTGTAGAATTTATCGTTTTGTAATTTCAACGAGACTACCTAATCTATAGGACTGAAGTCTCTCCTCCCATTGCATTTTTCAATAGAATCCCGAGGTAGCAAAGTTTTAGCAATGTATATTTAGAGGGTTAGGGCAATAGGTGATAACAAGGAATATCAAAAATGAAAAAAGCCATAGTTATTTACGACTCAAAATTCGGCAATACTGAAAAAATAGCGAGAGCACTTGCAGAAGGGCTAAAAGAAAAAGGGGCAAAGGTCGATAGTATCGAAGTGGGTAAAGTCGATGTCGATAAGCTTGTAGAATATGATTTCATTGCCATCGGAGGTCCTACTCATATAGCAGGCATGTCTGAGTCAATCAAAGAATTTCTTGAAAAATTGAAAACCGTTGATCTCAGTGGAAAAAAGGGGTTTTCTTTTGATACACGAATACAATCTCGTTTTAATAGATTCGATTTAAACAGTGCAGCTAAAAGAATTGAAAGAAAAATGAAAAAAATGAAAATTAAAATAGTAAAATCTCGTAAATCGGCTATAGTGGACGGGAGAGAGGGGCCGCTCGAAGAGGGGGCAGAAGAAGTTTTTAAACAAACCGGGGCTGAGATTGTAGAATTAATTCAATAATATGCTTGGTGTAAGTTTCTTAATTTATTTCCAAAGATGTAACACAGCGAAATTAAAAGTGAATTTTATGAAATCATTAATAAAATAGCATTTTTGCCATCATTTCATCCAAGGATAACTGGGCGAAAAACACTGGAGATAATAAAGGTTTGAAAGCTTTATGGTAGATGTTGGACAATATATCCAAAGAAGGAGAATGTAAGATGTTGAGTACAAATTTGAAACATCTCGAAACAGAACAAGAGATCAAAGAAGTCCTGGAAAACAATGAAAACGTCATGATTTGTTGTGGGAGAATGGGGGCAATGTGTATTCCTGTTTACCGTATCATGGAGGAATTGGAGAAAGTGTATACCCATGTTGCATTCCGCGATCTGGATTTTGACATACCAGCTGCAGTTTTTATTAAAACATTGCCTGAATGTAAATCTTTTATGGGATTACCATTCACTATATATTTCAAGAACGGTAAAGTTGTGGCTGCTACAGCCAGTATTCAAACTAAAGTCAATGTGACTGGAATATTGGATAAGGTGTTCTGCAATGCATTTTGACTAGATTGTAATTGTCGCTTTTGTAATTGTCGCTTAAGAATAGTATGACGCAGTGGCAAGTTTTATTCAAAGAAATCATCAATTATTTTTTTAGCATCGTCAAGCGTTTTATATTCCGCATTTGTTACATCAGGAGAGCCTGCAATCATGGCAGAAAGCCTTTTTCCATCTTGAGGACGATACAAACAAAGAACTCTTTTTTGATTTTCCGCCGCCCTTCCAATTTCATAACCCACTCCTAGGGACGGTGTAGTAACTTCAGCAACTACAACATTAGATTGTAGAAACCACTCAAGATCCCGATTATGGATATAATCATCTTTGACACCATCTTCGCCTAAAAGTGCAAGATTTTTATCTCCTACGTGTTCTGTAAGAACTTCGCCATATTTTTTTAGATGTTCAATTATCTGGAGATATAAATCCGCATCATCTCGTCCTCCTCTAATTGAACCTGCAAAATAAATTTTCATAGTATAATATAGGAAAAGGCTTTACTTTAAAAAAACTTGCCCTGATTAATATTGCATTTAACTCCGATTAAAAGCACTTTTTATTTTTGTACCCCTCTTATTTGGAGTTAAAACCGCCCTGTAGAACTTTCGGTTTTTAGTCCAATAAGACTACCAAATATTTGGGAATAGGGTCTTTCAACCACTGCATTTTGAACAGAGTCCTAAAAATCATAATCAATCAAAACATAAAGAAAATTTTTTATTTAAATAGAATAAAAGAAAACCAATGTAAACGGGTTCTACCTTTTTATTCTGAAAAATATGTTGGGGGGGAAATATTAAAAAGATTTTAGAAGATGAAAACAACTAACTTTTCAATAGGAGAAATTAATTATTTTTTATCAGTAAACTGAAGTTAAAATATCGTTTGTCTGATGAATGTGAGGGGATTGAACCAGAATTTATCTCTTTTCTCCTGATTTTGGTATTCCTATCCATCGCTTTGTTATTTTCATGTATTCTTTGTATGCGCTCCCATACTTCTGGATACAAAGGCTTTCTTCAAAATTTACTAGAATATTTGAAAGGATTAGGAACACCATTGTCAATAAAAGAAAGAGCCAAGAAACACACGCTATGCCTGTGCCTATAAATATCAAGAACATACTAAAATACATAGGATTTCTTGAAATTCGGTAAGCCCCTTTAATAACTGGCTTGTCTACAGGAGTGGTAAAAAAATCGAATGCCGCTGTGGTTCCAATAACCACACCCAGCAAATAAATGAGCAACCCAACATAGAACCAGACTGTGCCCAGTTTAAGCGGCAAGAAGATACTGTAAACAATTGGAATAAAAAAGATAAAGTTTATGATAACCGAGAGTTTTTTCTGAGAATTTGTAAGCTCTATATCAGGGTGACTGGCTTTTTTAACGATATCTTCGTCGATTATCCGACTTGAAGACAATATATAAGGCAACACATTGTAAGATATTACATAAAGCATTAAAATCCAAGCGTTCCATAAACCAATTTCAAAGGCAGGTATAAGAAACATTCTTATCTCCTCCATCTACAATTTCTTAGTCTAATTTATTACTTTAACTCGGAGCACTCGAATTATGCCGAGCAAGAAATTTGCTCTTGGCACCTTTTGCATATAGCGTTTATAAACATCACCAAATTTCTCAATACCGTATTTGTCTCCTTCTACTATCCCTAAATAGAAAATAATCATAACTGGAATGCCAATGACTAACACTAACCAATTTTGGGCAATAAGAATTAGTGCAAGACCAAGGAATATTCCACCTAAAAATTGGGGATGTCGAACAATGGCATAGATTCCACTGTCAACAAAAACCGTTGTCTTAACAAAACTTTGGCCCTTTGACACTCCACCTTTTCTGCGAAATTCAAATACAGGCAACCAACCAAAAATAGCTGATATAAATAAAATTATCCAGCCAATATCTCTGATAATTTCTATGCCAGCTCGGTTATACAGGAAAAAAGTCAAAATAATTTGAGAGATTATTAAAACAGTTAAAATAATGTGTGAAAGGGTGTGTAAAAGATTCATTTTTCGATTTTGCATATTAGGACCGCCATTCTCTAATTTTTCAATCACTTTCTAATTTTAAGTACTTTTCTTTTTAAGTTTTTGTTTTCAGTGGTATAGAGAGATTTAACTTAACTACCCATATATGAATCTCTTAAAGATTCTTACTATTGTCTTAATAATCAACCTTCTCCTCAGTCGACAAAATTTGACTTTCGAAAATACATTAATTGTAAAAAAAAATAACATCTAATATTTGGAATTAAAAATTATGCGCATGATTTTTCTATTTGTATTGTAAATAGTTACATCAGAACAGAAAGATGCAAAAACACTATAATTCTTTATGGGAAACCCCTTTCTGGGAAATATTCGTTTCTTTTGCAGTAGTGATGAGTATAGCAATCATTCTCAATTTGTTATACCCAGTATATAATATCGAACTCATGTTCTGGGCACCCATAACCGAGGAGTCTTTCAAGTTATTTCTCATAGTTGTTTTCACCGGCATTTTCAGGTCAAGAGGTATTCTTGATAGATCATGGAAATGTGAATTCCTGATATTGATGCTTCTCACTATTCTTGTGAGCATCTTTTTTTCAATCTTTGAGCACCTGAGTATCTACTTTCATGAGCCTCGCCTACACAGTGTGCTTCGCTTCGCTGCCCATCCCACATTCACATTTTTGGGGATCACAGTGGCTTTACTGTTCTGGAAAAATATCGGTAAACCCGCCGATGGTTTTTGGTTAGGTGTCGGTTCTGCGGCTTTGTTACACGGCTCCTATAATTCCAGGGCAGTTTTCGGCTTCACAACTACCTATCAGATTTTACTTATCATATCTGCTTGGATTTTTATAATCCTACCAGCCCTATACACTATGAGACTTTGGAAATACGGACCAGATGGTTGTAAACAGGCATCTACAATTCAACTCAAAACCTAGGGCGGGCTTCATTTTCTATGCTGAAAACATAACGATTTGTCGCCTATAACATCTTAATTGTCGTAAAAAGTTACTTGTCCATCTACTGACCCCAATAAAAACATTTATTAGCTCACTCAGCGAGGGTAGAGATTGCATGGGGTTTATTAAATGGCAGAGGATAACATAATTCTAATAAGAAGTACATCGGCAATGAATTACGTTATCGCCGTAATAACGCAATTTCAACAGCGGCTCAAAAAAGTAGTACTCAAAGCCAGAGGTAGATCGATTTCTCGTGCAGTAGATGTGGCGGAGATAGTGATAAAAAAATTCCTTCTTAATCTTTAGGCAAAGGATAGCAATAATATCTCCGCGATAGAAATACACCTTGATTAGGTTGGGGGAAAATAGAATGGGAAAGCGCATAATCTGTTTTGATCTAGAAGGGCCTTTGTCGCCTCAAGACAATGCATATGAGGTCCTGTCCCTGGCTGAAAACGGAGAGAAGATATTTGAGGTCGTCAGCAAGTACGATGACATAATAGCACTTGAGAACAGGGAGGGCTATGAGCCTGGTGATACCCTTGCACTAATAGTACCATTTTTGTTGCTCAATGAGATCTCAGAGAAAGATATAGAGAGTGTATCGAAAATGGCAAAGATAGTTGACGGTGCTAAAGAGTTGATTTCCAAACTTCATTCTGAGGGTTGGAGGGTATACATAATCTCAACAAGCTATGAACAACACGCCCAACACATAGGTTCACTGCTAAACGTTCCAAAGGAAAACATCACATGCACAAAACTTCCATTGGAGGAGCTGAAGGCAAATGTAGGGAATTTTGAGATGAAGATGATAAAGAACGCTGAGAGAGAGATCATTCAACTTTACCCACATATGGATGATGAGAAGATCGTTAGTCTCTTAGATAGATTCTTTTTTGATATGCTGCCTAAGACTGGCTATGGAAATATCATAGAAAAAGTGCAAGTTGTTGGAGGGGAGAGAAAAGTTCAGGCCATAGATAAAATAGTAAGAGAGAACGAAGCAAAGCTAAGTGATATAGTAGCAGTAGGAGACAGCATTACTGATTACAAGATGTTAAAAGAAGTAAGAGATAACGGCGGATTGGCAGTTGTATTCAATGGGAACGAATACGCAATTCCATATGCAAACATAGGTTTGGCTTCCTTGGATATACGTTTTTTACACCTATTGTTGAGAGATCATGATTTTGATCATAAAAGAGACCGTCTTATCGAGACCGTCAAATCTTGGGAGAGTGAACGTGGCAGATTTGAGGGGGATCCAAAAAACATTCCAGATGGCCTAATCACCCAAGAGATCAAAGATTTTCTGATGGAGTCAGGGAAAATCCTTCCATATTTCCATTACTTAGAGGATAAATCGAAGTTAGATGAGGTGATCAACATACACAAGAGATTTAGAAATCTTGTTCGAGGGGGGGCGGCAAAACTAGGATGAAAAAAATAGATGTTATAGGTCTTGGGGCATTGAATTATGATAAGCTATATGTGGTCACTAAAGTAGCAAAAGCAGGAGAAGAAGTTGGAATAAAAGATTTGAGAGAGTGCCCTGGTGGTTCTGCAGCAAATACAATCTTTGGATTGGCAAGAGTTGGAGTCAAAACGGGATTCGTTGGGGCGGTAGGCAAAGATGAAGAGGGGGACATTATTTTAAGGGAGCTCTCAAGGGTGGGGGTTGATACAAACAGAATAAAGGTAATGAGGGGTCACAGCGGCGTAGCTATAGGAATTGTGGATGAGGAAGGGGAAAGATCACTTTATATTTACCCTAGCATCAATGATGAATTTTTTTTGAATGATGCTGATGTTGATTATATAGGAAACGCAAAATTTCTGCACATGAGTTCTTTCGTAGATAGAAAGCAACTGGAAATGCAAACAGAATTAATCGAACGCATCAAAACGAGAATAAGCTTTAACCCTGGCATGCTATGTTCCAAATTTTCCTTGGAGATCTTGCAGCCAATTATCGAAAAAAGCGATGTGATTTTTTTAAACAAAGAGGAGATAGAAGAGCTTACAAATTCTAATTATGAGAGTGGATCAAGGCTATTGCTAAAGCTTGGCACAAAGAAAGTTGCAACAACCCTGGGCGAGAAGGGCTGTTATGTAACAGATGGCAAAAGTGCACACTTGATTCCCTCCCGCAAAACAAATGTTGTCGACACCACTGGAGCGGGTGATGCGTTCGCAGCTGGTTTTTTATACGGCTTGCTAGGGGGAAAGAACATCCATAATTGTGGAAGTATGGGGAATTTTTTCGCAGCCGGATGCATCAGAGAATACGGTGCAAGAAAAGGGGTACCCCATAAGAGGGATATAGATGCATTTCAACAAGTATATCTGAACTAGTATCCCTCTAATAAAAAAAGCATTTAATTATCCACCAAGCTTTCTCATGACAATCTTCTCAATCTGCATAGAAGATTCGCCTTTTAATTTCGATAGTGACTGATTAAGGTAGCCATATAATCTATACAATTCTAAGAAAAATACTTCAACAAATCATCCCGCTTAATATCATGCAATCTGCCCTTTATCAGGTCCCTTAGTTCGCCTATTTCTCCCTTCTTTGCACATATTAGAACAATTTTGTCTCTCCACTGTCTCCAGGGGGGGTAGAAATCCAATCGCTGAACGAACTCATCTAGTTCAGATTCTAAGTCCGCCAACTTATCAATTTTATTAACTGCAACAACTACATCGAGGTCGAGATCATGTAAAAAATTGAAAAATTCAATATCGACGGGCATTTCTCCCCTAATATTCCATCGATCCACTAAATCGATGAAAGACCCTGCATCGATTACTTGTAAGGCAAGCAAAATCCGATCCGAATTATCCTCCAAGTAGTGAACTATGAAGCTTTTGATTTGTTCACATTTCTGCCTTTTGAGTCCGTGCATGAACCCAAACCCAGGCATGTCAGTGATGAGTAAATCATCAAAATAGAAATGATTGGGTTTTAGCGTTACTCCGGGCTTCCTACCAACCCGAACTTTCTTACCGATCAATTGACGTAGAAGAGTGGATTTACCAACATTTGAACGTCCGAGGAATATGATTTCTCTCAATGTTCTGTTATTAAGGCCACATACCATAATATGCGTTCAAAATGATTACGATGGCTGCTACGAGCAGACTAATGATAACCAGCGCTTTTGGGTTGATTGCAACTGCGGTTTTTTCCACATCATAATATCTCATCAAACCCGCAGAGGACATTAAACCGCTTTTGGATTCCTTTTTCTTAGCCATGGGATTTACCTATCAACAACATCCACCTTAATAAGTTCCACGGTTTTCTGACCCACTTCTGTCAACTTTAGATTGTCGTCAACTCTCTCGACGAACTGTTTCTGTATTAATCGGTTTATTGCCTCTTTCACTATATGACGCGATGAGGCGAGTCCAACCCCCATCATACATCTTATTATCTCTTCATCAGAATGACATTCAGCTACAAGTCGTAAAACACCGGCTTCCGTCTTTCCCAACATAAATCCGTTTTTCATGATGGCTCTATGCCTCCTTTAATTAAAGATTATCTTTTTAGTACTTATATTTTGGGTATAAAATCAATACATTTATCTACTATAAAAGCATAATACTAATGTAGATAAAGATAGAAAACAAATAAAGTATATATAGAAAGTACATATCAGAAGGGGTGGTTTTCGGTTGGGTTGATTTCCTCCATTGTTATATCATATCTAAAAAATCCACCCCTAACTCAGATGACATATAATACATGAATCGTCTCATCCTAATATGATAATAGGAAATGGCGTTGTGCCGCGCGCCCATAAAAACCCAGAGTGGGTGTCACCTCCCTATCCCCTTCAGACTCTCGTCTTTTTCTCTGGGTTGTGAAAAGCGTGCGGCTTAAATTAAACTTTTTGATTTTTTGATAAGACCTTTAGTTGTAGTTATTATATTTTCTTGATTTTTATGAAAAGCCTGTGAAATGGGTTTTGCACACAAAGTCCAAAATTTCATCGACTTTATGTGTAACTCATCAATTTTTATCGACTTTATGTGCAAACGGAAAACTTTATTTGCAAAGCTATAACTAACAAAAAATTTAAATTGACTTTAATTGAAACAGGTTTTTAAAGAAAACGCCATCATGAAACTGTAATTTAGAAGAGGCAAGGATATTTGTATACGTTAATTAGACAAGAGACAATTTGCTCTTTTCTCGGTAAGAAGAGTCTCTTAATTTTTTGTAATACTTGAAAAATTGCTCACCAGATTTATACATTTCATATACTGCTCCAATTGACCAAGTATCCATCCAATTTCTTAAATCTGGTTCATGTTTCATCATCTTATTGAGTCTTTCAAGGTCCGATTCCTGTAGGATCATTATTACTTTTCTATAATTAAATTTCCGCGCTTGAGCTAAGCGATCTTTGGCTCCGATCAGATCGCCTCCAATCTGAACTTCAATGGCAATTTCTGGATTCTTGCCTGATAGCCATGCTACATCTAATTCATAAGCATGATCTGGTATTATCTTATGGCGAGTTTGGGCATTATAATCCATCCAAGTTCCAATTTGTTCAAGCATTTCGCCAATTCTATCATGAAGAGAGTTTGTTTGAAGTGGCAAATTGTTGATGAGATTGCAATATTCATTCTCATTTTTCAATGGTTTTACGGTTTCTGGGGTTTTAGTAACTGAACCTTCAAATCTATCTGAAACTATCTTTTTTATCTCAGACTCGATTAATCTAAAATCTTCCTCAGGAATTTGCCTAATACTACCTTGGAAATGAACGCCCCATCTCTCTTTATTTGTAACGAACTTCAAATCAGAAACTAATTTCTTAGCATCTAATAATTCATCATCCTCAAGAGCTATGTCCATTTTTGATGGACATCTTGAAGGCCATATTTCATCATCCTCTGTCCACATTTTGGTTTTGCCACGATAGTAATTTCCCGTAATCGTTGCTGTTGCGCCAAATTTTTGGGCACCCATAATATAATAAACAACCCTATCACCAGGTTTCATTCTTTGAACCGACTTTCTATACCTATGAGGAAAACCTTGGGATTTAAATTTCAGATCATCGCGATCCTTTCTGAAATTTGGCAATGAGGTAACAACTAACCAAAATTGTATTTTGTCTGATGAATTTGTTGCCATATTAAACCCCCAAAATCATTTTATTTAAAATCATCGTATTTAAGTTACGTTGATTACACAGCTTTGCATATAAAGTGGCTATTTTTCGGCGACTTTATGTGCAGAATTGAGACTTTTTGTGCAAGATTGACTTTTTGTGCAAAGCTTGTGAAGTGAAAAAGTTTTAATCTGCAATGCACTATTTACTTCATCCCAATGAGTAATGAAAATATAATCTCTGGCAGCATCATATATGGCGATGATTTTGATGTGATAGAGGGGTATGTGGTCATCAAAGAGGGGTTGATTAGTGAGGTTGCCACAGGAGAGGTGGATTCAGTTTTACAAGGAATTGTCGCTCCAGCATTTATAAACGCACATACACATATAGGCGATTCTGTATTGAAGGATGTAAATTTTGATTCTCTGGAGGCATTGGTTTCGCCTGGTGGGCTCAAACACAAAATTCTATCAGAAACACCAAAGGAGGAACTAGTTGCATCCATGAGGTCAAGCTTATTGGACATGAAATTCTGCGGTACTGCCGCATTTGCTGATTTTAGGGAGGGGGGTGTGGTAGGGGTGCGTGCTCTGAAAGAGGCCATTATAAAAGAGATAAAGTCCATCGTATTGGGTCGTCCAGATGGTGATGTGGAGGGCGTTCTAAAAATCGCAGATGGTATTGGAATGAGTGGCACTAACGATTATAACTGGGATTATCTGGAGAAGGTGGCCGAGCTGACGAAAAAGAAAGATAAGATATTTGCGATACACGCAGGTGAGGCAAACAGAACAGATATTGATAATGCACTAAAATTAGATCCAGATTTCCTGGTTCACATGACTTATGCAGATAATAAAGATCTTAAAAAAGTTGCTGATAAAAATATACCTGTGGTAGTATGTCCTAGATCGAACTTCATGACAGGTGTTGGACTGTCATGGACAAAACCACCGATCAAGGAGATGACTGATTTAGGCATAACTGTAGCGATAGGAACTGACAACGTAATGCTCAATTCAGTTAACATGTTCTCTGAGATGGAATTCGCGGCAAAAGCATTTTTAAGGGATGATAGACAAGTATTTACGCTCTGCACTCTCAACGGTGCAAAAATATTAGGTCTGGATAAAAGCATGGGTTCGATCGTTGAGGGTAAAACAGCACACATAATGATAATCAACGGGGAATCAAACAACATGAGAGGTGTTAAGAGTCCTGTGAGTGGTATCGTAAGAAGGGCAAGACCCGATGACATAAGGGCCGTCATGATAGGAGATAATTTATACAAAAAATGATCAAAACCGCAGGTTATCCGCTTACAAGAAAGCTAATTTGGATGCTTCTGCATTTGTTTCCATTCTTGTCGGTTCAAAATGGCGGCAAGATATGTATTTACTCTAGGAAAAGAGATAAGGCGTCAAAAATGGTTAAAGAAATAACTAATAAGAATGAGGGGCATTTCCACTCAGAAAATATATTTGAATATTTAGCTAATGAAACTATCAATTTTTGAGAGGATGATATTAATTTGAGTATTATTGATATGCTTGGAAAAAAGTCTCGAAAAACCCTTATTGGGAAGTGTATTAGGAAAGATCATAAGAAAAAACACCAGTTTCAGTGAAGTTCTGGGGGTAGATGATGTCAATAAAAGTAGAAGACGTAATGATAAAGGACGTTGTATATGCAACCGTTCCGGGTTCAAGAGATGATGCATTAAAAACATTGAAGAGCGAGCGCATTTCTGGTGTTCCGGTAGTTAAGGATAAGAGATTAGTTGGAATAGTCACCAGAACAGATTTACTCAAACACCCCGAAGAGGAGCAGCTTGCGCTGATAATGACTAGAAACCCCATCACAATCTCCCCAGAATGCGATATATCTGATGCAGCAAAGGCGATTCTTGAAGGAAAAATACGGCGATTGCCTGTTGTAACCGACGATACACTGATAGGACTCATAACTGTTGCTGACATAGTAGGTGCAATCGCCGACATGGGCATAAAGGATCCGATCGAAGAGTATGTTCGGTATGATGTGGTTGCAATCTGGGATGGGACCCCACTACCTGTTGTCATGGATATTCTGCGATTGAGCAACATGGAGGCGTCGCCTGTGCTCAATTCGAATGGAGAACTCGTTGGAATCATAACCGAGAGAGATCTGCTCAATGTAAGCGAGATCGAGGACTATGTTGAAAAATCTGACATGTCAGCCGCATCTGATGGGGATGCATGGGCATGGGAAGGTATGAGAGACACGATGAATCTTTACTATGGTGTCTCACGCATAAAGTTACCAGAAGTTCCGGTAAAAGATGCGATGATCAAAGATGTCATAACAGCATTTAACCGTTCGGAGATCAGTAATTGTGCAAAAAAGATGTGCCATAATAGAATAGATCAACTTCCTATAGTTACTGCACATAACAAGCTATCCGGTCTGCTTCTAGACAAGGATTTGATCAGAGTTTTGATCAAGTGATAACTATGGACAAATACGAGAAGGTCATAGAGTTGGCAAAGCGGCGGGGGTTTCTCTGGCCTTCTTTTGAGATTTATGGCTCTACCGCAGGATTTTGGGATTTTGGTCCTCTGGGTGCCGCACTGAAGAGTAGGGTCAAAGAGATATGGCGCGATTTCCATGTAATAAGAGGGGGGTTCTATGAGATCGAAACGCCGACTATGAATATAGAAGACATATTTGTCGCCTCTGGACATGTGAACAATTTCGCCGATTTGATGATTGAGTGTAAAAAATGTGGAGAGGCGTTTAAGGTAGATTCCAACTTGGAAAAATGTCCAGAATGTGGTGGTTCGCTTGGCGAGGTGTGTGCTTTTAACCTAATGTTTAAAACCTCTATTGGTCCAGGATCCCAACGAATTGGATATCTAAGGCCAGAGACTGCACAGGGAATGTTCATCGATTTTCATCGATTGTTAAGGTTTTATAGGGACAGGCTGCCGTTTGGTGTTGCGCAAATAGGAAAGGTGTATCGAAACGAGATATCGCCCAGACAGGGCACCCTGCGACTAAGGGAATTCACAATAGCTGAAGTTGAGGTCTTCGTAGATCCCAGAAAGATGGAGCATCCACGCTTTGACGAGGTCAAGGATGTCGTGCTACAATTATACCCTGCAAAGGAGCAGCTGAGCGATGGAAAGGCACTGAAGATCTCTGTAAAAGATGCAGTAGAACAAGGAATTATAAAACAACAATTCATGGGATACCATATTGCACAGATTCAGCTTTTTTTGCTTGAAATCGGATTTTCACAAGAAAAAATCAGGTTTAGGCAACATAAAAAGGATGAAATAGCACATTATGCGATCGACTGTTGGGATGCCGAAGCCCTAACAGACAGATTTGGTTGGACTGAGATCGTTGGCATCGCCAACAGGGGAGACTATGATCTGAAAGCCCATGCAAAGCACAGCCAAACCGAAATGACCGTTTTCGTCCCGTATGACAAACCCATAACGAGGGAAAGAATGGTTATCACGCCAAATATGCGTGCGATAGGGCGCAAGTTCAAAGATAGGGCAGCCAAAGTTACAGAGGCGATTAGAACGCTAAGCTTGGATCAATTTGAAGAAGGGGTGATCCGGGTTGAGGGTGAGGTGATTCCTCTCACAAAAGATTTGGTTAAATATGAGCGCATTAGTGAAGAAATACGTGGAGAGAGGGTGATACCACATGTTATTGAGCCTTCGTATGGCATCGACAGGATCGTTTACGTGTTGTTAGAGCATTCTTTTGATGAAGAAGATATAGAGGATGAGAAGAGAGTGGTACTCCATCTTCCCCCTAATATTGCGCCAATACAAGGAGTGGTTTTGCCGCTACTCTCAAGAGACGGTCTAGATGAGAAGGGTAGATGTGTGGAACGCTCATTACGCAAAAGCGGATTTATGGTCGACTATGATGAATCCGGCACTATCGGACGAAGATACAGGCGACATGATGAAATTGGAACTCCATTTGCCATAACCATAGATCATCAGACATTGGATGATGATACCGTAACCATACGAGATAGGGATTCGATGAAACAGATACGAGTTTCCATTGGAGATCTCTCTGGTGTTATGGGGGAGTTGATCGCTGGTGATGTCATGTTTGAAAATGCTGGAGAGTTAATCTGATTCCCCGTATCAAGAGAGTTTATGGTAAAAGTATTAAACCCCCTATCAGTTCTGATTTGGTGTTCATAGAACGTATTTTACTTGGCTAAGTAGTCGCATCTATCGCACTAGCGATGACCGTCACAAACTACCATAGCCGTAAATTACCATAGATAGAAGATTACCCACGGGAGATTGTATTGGACTGGCCACCACATTATATATTTATTGTGTAAGATAGGGAGATTTACATAAAGATAAATAAAGATAATCAAAGAAATAAAGGTCATATGCGGCTTGATTATGATAAGAGCATTACATCAGCAACCCCATTTTGATCTATCTTAAATACCCGAACCCAAGTAATTATTTATGCTTATGAAACTTATTTTTCATGGATGGATAGTAAATACGTATCTCATCCACTGATCCGGCCTGGGATGGTGGAGGAGCGATTATATCAGCAAAACATTCTCGATATATGCTTAGAGCATAATACCCTGGTCATCCTTCCAACCGCCTTGGGCAAGACAATTGTGTCCCTCCTAGTAGCAGCCCATAGGCTTAGTATGCATCCTCTGAAAAAGGTCCTGGTTCTAGCACCCACAAGACCACTAGTTTTACAGCACCAGGATAGCTTCAAAAGATTTCTACTCACCACAGGTAGTTTCGAGATTCTGACCGGCAAGGTGGAACCTAAAAAAAGAGCTGACCTATGGAAAAATTCACAAATCATATTTGCAACGCCGCAGCTCATAAGAAACGACGTGGTTGCCGGTCGCTATGATCTTGGCAATGTATGCCTCATAGTATTCGATGAAGCCCACAGGGCTAGGAAAAGGTATGCATACAACCAGATTGCAGAGAAATACATAGATCAGTGCCCTGAACCGCTTATATTGGCATTGACCGCTTCTCCAGGGCAAGACAGAAGTGTTATCAAGGAAACGTATGAGAACTTATTCATCGATTCAATAGAATATAGATCTAAAGAGGATGATGATGTAAGGCCCTATGTCCACCCCTTGATTATGAGTTGGCAAAAGGTGGAGTTGCCCAAGGAATATAAAGAAATCAAAGACGTGTTGGATGGTATGCTTCATAGCGAGATAAAAAAACTACAATCCATGGGAATGCTGACATACAAAAAAACCAAATACGTCAGCAAGAAGGATTTGGTGATATTGGGTCAAAGGCTGAGGGCTAAGCTAGACCGAGATAAAGGTCAAAGGAGTGTCTATACTGCCATTGTACTTCAAGCAGCATCGATATCACTCGCTCATGCTATCGAAGTTCTTACAACACAAGACATAGAAGTCCTGCACAAATTTCTAAAGAGTGTACAGAACAAGGCTAAGAGAGGTGTTAAATTTGCTAGAAGGGTAACGAGGACTCCGGACTTTTCTATTTTGATGAAGCTAGTGGAAAGATACTCGAAAATAGATCACCCCAAGCTGGAAAAGCTTAGAAACGAGGTAGTAAGCGAGTTGTCACAGAATCCAAAATCAAGGATTATCATTTTTACTCAGTTTAGGGATACTGCGACAAAGATCATTCGCAGCATGCCTGAGGTTGAATCTGTAAGACCTATAAGATTTGTGGGGCAAGCATCCAAGCAACATGATCCGGGGCTTACACAGGAAGAGCAGTCATCCATACTTCGAGACTTTCGGGGTGGCAAATACAACGTATTAGTAGCAACGAGCATTGCTGAGGAGGGGCTTGACATACCTTCGGTGGATTTTGTCATTTTTTATGAGCCTATCCCAAGCGAGATCAGACTTATACAAAGGATGGGTAGGACTGCTCGAAAGGGTTTTGGAAAGGTTAAGATATTAATGGCTCAGGGCACAGCAGATGAAAGCTATTATTGGGCTAGTATAGCTAGGGAGAAGAAAATGAGGGGAGTTGTTGCGAGTTTGAGTGGAGGTTTAAGGGGGCCTGACAAGGACAAACAAAAACAGAGGACGTTGGGTAAGTTTTGATTCTTTTTTTCAGTACATTCGAAAGTTGATGGAACTGTCAACTAAATTTTGAGTTTTAAATTTAAAGGTTTTTAGTACCACAAGTAGCTCCAAAACTAAAACTCTACCGAAATTAGTCGTGAACTCTTGTATGCGCTTAATACATAAAATTAAACAATAAAAATAAATATTCTGTTTGAATTTATCTTTGTTCACTCTCTATCGTTTTCGGATATCGGCCAATAATATTTCCAACTCATCGTAGGTAGGTAGGGTCTTTCCACTCGTCCATTTCTCTGGTGTTTGCGCTGCTACTTTCAAGATCTCCATTTCTGGAACAGTAATAGGGTGCTCTGGATGTTTTTCACTCCAATGACTAGCAAATTTATAAGTCCTACGTGTAATCGGATCTGCTCGTTGTACACCTCGAAACTTCTCTTCTTCATTTGGTAATCTAAATTCCAACTGACAGTCAGAAGCTAAAGTATTCGCATTCTCGTTATCATAGAAATATCGATCGATGTAAACGTGCATTTTCCAAAGGGCTTCGTGTTCCTCTTGAATTGTTTTTATTTGTTCCTGTATTTTCTCGTCAGGCACTTCTTTTAAAGGACGTATCACGTCGTCTTGCCATAGAACTCTTATTTCAGCCTCTTTGCGCTCCATTTCTTTACTAGGGCAGTAAACTATTACGCTACCCTCTGGAAGGTCGCTCCAATCCTCTAATTGACGCTCTATTTCATAACGAAGTTTCGGATACCTGTACTTTGCCTCTAACTTATCTACCTCATCAGGGGTTTTGTACCCCATCGCTTTTGGGGTGTATGCCACTGTGTATACAGGTTTATATATCTCTCTCCTACTTAACCTTTCAGCTATATATCTGGAAGCTTCTGGGCCTTCCCTCTCGAGTTTTAATAATAGTTCCTCATCGCCCATATCGAATAACATTTTTTTGTGAGAGTCCCCTCTTTTATCATTGCATAAACTGCAGAAATGACCATCGCCGATGTGGACATTTTGGCATGGTGGTAATAGATCTTTTCCGCTAATGAATAGCGTAGACGCAATAAATGTAAAACCTCAGAAATAATATCTCTTCGTATTTGTTTCCCATGATCGATACTCTTATCAACCCCCCTCATATCAAACCATCTCTCTTTGAACATCTTGAGCACGAGCCGATTTTCACCTAGATGTTCACCTACAAGGAAATAATCAATGAACCTAGGATCGTAATATTATTTCAATCCGGTGTGATAAATATATCTTTTT
>CAYZWV010000012.1:0-24192 GCA_964482255.1 uncultured Methanocellaceae archaeon | reverse complement strand
GGGATATATGCATCCAACGAAGAGGGCAAAAGAAGGCCCATTTGTAGACATAACCGGCACCTATGATCTAGTTCGCGAGGAGCCTGTAATAGATCTGACTAGGATGATGCATCGCTCTGATTCCATATATCATGGAATAATCCCTTCTGGAAACGAGCATCGCCTACTAATGGGTGTACCCTATGAGCCCAGCATGTACAAGGCTATCGGAAGCGTAACTAAGGTGAAAAATGTCGTGCTAACGGAAGGTGGGTGTTGCTATCTCCATGCTGTAGTCCAGATCGAGAAACAGAATGAGAGCGATGGCAAAAAGGCCATAATGATGGCTTTTGCTGCACACACCAGCCTAAAGCACGTGGTAATCGTAGATGATGACATAGATATATTCGATCCAATAGAAGTGGAATATGCAATAGCAACCCGTGTGAGGGGGGATCGAGACATCCTGATACTTCCTAACGTGCGTGGATCATCCTTGGATCCATGTTGTACATCAGATGGGATGTCCACTAAGGTAGGCATTGATGCTACCAAGACACTTGAAAGCCCTGAGAGGTTTGAGAGAGTGTTCTAAGACTGAGATGGGGGCGATTTTATCATGCATCTGACAAGGGATGAAGAGAAGATATATGAAGGTGAATTAGGTGCAACAAAGCAAAAAGCCATGGAGATCTTGGTCTCGCTGGGCGATATTTACGGTGCCAGCTCTTTGATTCCTGTCGAAAGTGCACAGATCTCAGGGGTATCCTATAAGACCCTTGGAGATGCTGGGCTAGAGTGGATTTTAGACCTGAATGATAGAGTCACGGTTCCATCGATGTTGAATCCTGCTGGCATGGACAGAGAAAGATGGAAAGAAATGGGCATAACCACCAAATTTTCTGAGAAACAAGAAGAGATATTGCGGGCATATAATAGATTGGGCGTAGGTCTTGAATGTACGTGTACGCCCTACTATATCAATCCTCCAAAACTTGGAGGGCATCTCGCCTGGGCAGAATCCTCAGCGGTGGCATACGCAAATTCTGCTCTAGGCGCCAGAACTAACAGAGAGGGAGGGCCGAGTGCCTTGGCAGCTGCAATCATCGGAAAAACGCCTTGTTACGGGCTTCACCTGGATGAAAATAGGACTCCAGATGTGTTGATCCAAGTACGGGACGAAATACATGACTCAGATTACGGTGCACTCGGATACAAGGTTGGCGAAATGGTGGTGGATCGTGTCCCATTGTTCGAGTTGTGCTCGCTACCAACCTATGACGAACTCAAGGCACTTGGAGCTGCGATGGCGGCATCGGGAGCGGTGGCATTATATCATGTAGAGGGAGTTACACCAGAGTCTAGGAATTTTGATCGCCCAGAAGAGCGTATCTCGCTGGAATTAGATGATATCAAGGAAACATATAAAAAAGAACCTAAGCCAGACATCATCGCTCTTGGATGCCCTCATTGTTCAACAGATGAATTGAAACGTATATCAAGAATGCTCTCAGGAAAGAAGGTGAACACTGATCTTTGGATTTGTGTCTCGCGTTGGATCAAGGAGAGAAATCCCGATCTGGTGAAAGAAATCGAAAAAAGTGGGGCCAAAATAATATGCGATACGTGCATGGTTGTTTCGCCAGCAAGTGAGCGTTTTGAGAGAATGATGGTAAACTCCGGCAAAGCTCTAAAATATGTGCCAAGTTTATGCGGGGTTGACGCCATACTTGCTAACACAAAGGACTGCATAGAAGCTGCTTGTGATTAGATGAAAGTTAAAGGACGGGGCATATCAAGGGGCATTGCAAGTGGGAAGGCATTGATAACCTCTCAGCCTGTATCTTTTTTGGGCGATATCGATCCGATTAGCGGAAGAATTATTGAAAAGGATAATGAGCTATTTTCCGAGATAGTGGCAAATCGCGTTTTGGTCTTTCCGAATGGAAAAGGTTCGACAGTGGGTTCATATGTTTTGTATCAGCTCATGAAAAACGGGGTTGCACCATGTGCGATGATTAACGTTTCATCAGAAGCAATAGTTGCAGTGGGAGCCATAATATCTGAAATCCCCCTGGTGGATTGTTTGCAGACCAATCCACTGGATATAATCCATGATGGTGACATGGTATTGGTAAATGGAACAGAAGGGTATGTAGAGGTTATTCGAGACTAGAGAATAAAATACCTGGATAATGTAACAAGACTTGTGAGAAATTTCAGATCAATGGATGCATTATATACCTTATAGCACTTAATGCTCTCCACCTTTCCCATTCTCCATATGTTTTTTGATCTTTGGCTCGTATTCCTTTAGAAGTTCCACCATCTCAAGCATGTGTTCTGGATATATGTCGACGAAATCCTCAAAATGCCCATCACCCCGATTATATCGAATCTTGTAGTTATCATAGTTGTTCATCGAAATAGTCCATCTTGCCATTTTCATTTCCATTTTTTCACCTCCTTTTTACTTTTGAAATAAACCTATTAGAATCACCAAAACCTTTTGATGAGATTATACATGCCACCGACGAACCCCAGAAGAATGCCCATGCTCAATCCGATAGCAGATTCTGTTTCCCCGAACAATCCTCCTATAAAATAGCCCAAGAATCCTCCTCCAAGCACAGAAAATGCCAATTCGGTACCTAGCGAGATAGCCTTATAAGCCTGAGGTATCCTATTATTGGACATGGCTTCTTTTCTATCTTACCTCCCTTCAATTATCCCATACCTAATTAATAAAACTCAAAGAGATAAATATCTCTGTCTTTATTTATGTGTGACCTAATGAATTACTTATCATTAATTATTTGGACTAAAAAATACTAAGACCGCTCAGATAGGTTAATTAAAAGACCACAATAATTATCTATATTAATAATTATTAATTTCAGTAATATACATTTTAAATTTTGAAAAAAAATAAAATTGTAATAAGGATGGCAATATGCTAGGAAATTTAATTAGCTTAATAATTCTATTCTTTGTAATTTACGATCCTTTAATTAGCATTCCATTTTTTTTAAATACTACGAAAAATATGAATGAAGAAGAGCGTTTTAAAACTGCAACATTGGCAATTTTAGTGGCAAGTATCATATCGATAGCAGTTCTATTTTCAGGCATAAGATTACTAAATTTATTTAACACGAATCTTGATGATTTTAAGGTAGCAGGTGGGATTATCCTTGGATTACTCGGAGTCAAAATGGTACTTGGCATACCGATTACAGAGATAGAAAAAGGCGATAATAAATCCATAAGTGGTGTCGCAGTAATTATTGGCACCCCATTATTGTCAGGACCTGCTGCCATAACAACAATAATAATATCAGTTAGCGATTACGGTCTTCTTACAACAGGTATTGCAGTTACACTGGTGCTCGCTTTAACTGGGATTCTGCTATATAGTGCAGCAAAATTACTCCGTTTTCTTGGAGAGACTACAATACAAGTCAGCACAACAATGATGGGATTGATAACTCTTTCATGGGGAGTTATGTTTGTAAGGGGTGGGCTAGGGATATAGTTGGATTGAGTATTATAACACAAACAAAAACACTAAGACCACTGAGATGTATACCCATATAATTAAAAAAAGAACTGAAAAAGATAATGAATCTTTAGATATTTTAGATGTGACGAGACTAAAACGAAGAAATAGGTTGAATATAGCACCAATTTAGGGGGAAGTATAGGCTTATGATTAGAAAGCCATTCATATTAAAAATTTTTGAAGCCACAGATATGCAAAGGTGGAACGATAAGATACGTCCTGTAGAATTAAGAGAATTGGATAAACAGGCGCATAAAATGATAATAGCATGTCTGTTAGGTAAATACGAGGATGAGAATAATAGCAAAGATTTTGATTGGATAGAGATCATAGAGGGAGGGATTTTTGAATTTTTACAGCGTCTCATTGTTACCGATTTGAAGCCTCAAATATTTAACAAAATAAAAGAAGATCCAGATAAGTACAAAAAGTTAAATGATTGGGTTTGTAAAAAGATAAAATCCTACATATCTCCTTTAGGCAATAATTTTTACAAGAAATTCCAAGGGTATCTATCAAATCCAAGTGAAAATTTGAATAAAAAAATTTTGAGTGCTGCTCATTTTTATGCTACCAAGTGGGAGTTTGACATAATTGAACGTGCGAATCCAAACGGATACGAAATCGCAGAAATAAAAAGTTATTTACAAGCAAAACAGGAAAAATACTATGATTTAGAGGGAATACGGCAGTTAGCACTATATCCAGACTTAAAGAATTTTGTTGACTTATGTGGTGAGCTTAGGTTTCAAGTAAGGTGGAGTCATTTGCGCAGGATTCACGAGACATCTGTGCTCGGTCACATGCTAATCGTTGCTATGTTAAGTTATTTGTTTTCATTGGAAATAGATGCATGCAGAAAAAGACGCATCAATAACTATTTTACGGGATTATTTCATGACCTGCCAGAGGTTCTTACTAGGGATATAAGTAGTCCTGTTAAAAAATCTTTTAGAGGGCTTATTCCTTTGATTAAAAAATACGAGAAGGAAGAGATGGAAAAAAAGATATATAAATTGATTCCTGAAGCATGGCATTCAGAAATGAGAATGTTTACCGAATATGAATTCAAAAGTATTGTGACTATAAACGGCAAAACAGAAAGAAAAACCTCCGATGAAATTAGCAAGTATTTTAATGAGGATAAGTACAATCCAAGAGACGGAGAGATTATTAAAGCAACCGATTCTCTTGCTGCATTAATAGAGACATACTTGGAATTGAGGGAAGTCATGACCAGTCCAAACCTTGAAAAAGATAAAAACGAATTAATAGAAAAATATAAAGGAAAAACTATTTCAGGCATAAAGTTTGGGGATTTGTACGCCGATTTTTACTGATAAAAATTGGTTTCTAGTTCGCTTGAAACCTCAAAATCATATAAAACGATGTTTGCGTTAGTATAATATATGATTCACCTAGATGGTGATTCTATAAATTTCTATTAATTAGTTACATATATTAAATTCACTAAAATCTCCATTTCTTATAACACAAAAAGGATATTTACTATACTTCAGACAGTTACACCCTAAACTTCTTCGCCGTTGATTTTGATAACTTTTTTAATTATCGGAATACTTTTGTCTGCGTCCTTTACTGCTTTTTCAACGGCAGCATATAATCCGCTACAGCACGGGACCTCCATCACGGCAACTGTTACTCTTTTTATTTTGTTGTTCCTGAATATTTCAGTTAATTTTTCTTGGTAGGCTTCAATATCATCAAGTTTGGGACAGCCAACCACCAACGATTTTCCATTCAATAGCTTTGAATGGAAATTTGCATTGGCAAAAGGAACACAGTCTGCAGCGACTAACAAATGGGAGTTTTCAAAGAATGATGCCTGTATTGGTAATAAGCGCAGTTGAACAGGCCATTGCCTTAAAGCAGAAGAATAAGTTTGTTCCGCATTGTTTGATACCTCCACCTCTTTCTTCATCTCTCTTGGTGCCGCTCCTGGACATCCATGCGGCGAATCTTTAATTTTGTTTTCCTCTTTTATATTTATTTTAATTCCCTTTTCTTTTAAAACCTCGAGAGCTTCATTGAGGTATTTAATTTCGTTGTGATCTTTTAGGTGCTTTAGGTGTGCAATAATCGTGTTCTTACCAGCCTTTACGATATTTTCCATAACTTTCTTCTCATCATAGGGCTTTGCTTCTCTTTCTTCTGTAGTGATGGCACCCTGTGGACAATGCCCAATGCATGCACCGAGACCGTCACAGAATAAATCACTAACCAAACGAGCTTTTTTATCTATTATTTGTAATGCACCTTCCGGACAATTAGGAATACATAAGCCGCACCCATTACATTTTGTTTCATCGATCTTGATTATTATTCTTTTCATCTTGATTTCCTTAACGTACTCTATAAAAGCGATATTTATACAATTCGATTATAGTTTCTAAAAATATACTATGGATAAGGATTTTATAAAATAAAACACAAAATAAAATACAAAAAAATATAGAGATATAAAAAAATAACTAGGGATGAGATGCGATTAAAATGAGAGTAGAAGAAATAAAGAAAGTAGTAAAAGAAAGCTACGGAAAGATAGCGAAACAGAATAATTCATGTTGTATTCCTGTGAATTCGTGTTGCGGAAGCACTGATTCGACACAGGACATCAGTAAGAAGATGGGATATACCGACGAAGAGCTTAAATCAGTGCCTGCAAATTCAAATTTGGGCCTCGGTTGTGGGAATCCTGTTGCTATTGCCTCTTTAAAAGAAGGTGAGATCGTTCTTGATCTCGGCTCAGGTGCAGGATTTGATTGTTTTCTTGCTGCCAACAAAGTTGGTAAAAACGGAAGAGTCTTCGGCGTAGACATGACTCCAGAGATGATTGAAAAGGCAAGAGAGAACGCTAAGAAAGGCGGCTATGAAAATGTGAAGTTCGGGCTCGGAGAGATTGAGGATCTACCAGTTGCAGATAACTCCGTCGATGTGGTCATCTCAAATTGTGTGATCAATCTCTCGCCTGATAAAAGACAGGTCTTCAGGGAAGCGTTCAGAGTCTTAAAACCTGGTGGTAGGCTGATGATATCGGATCTGGTTTTGCTGAAGGAGCTTCCATATTTTATAAAGAACTCAGTTGAGGCATATATCGGTTGTCTCTCTGGAGCAATGATGATGAATGAATACATAGAATATATAAAAAGGGCAGGATTTCAGGACATCAGGATAATTGATGAAAAAACATTCCCTCTTGATTATATAGTTAATGACGCAAATGCAGATACAAATGCAATCATCAAGAATTTGGAAATACCACCCGAAAAAATGAAGGAAGTTTCAAGTTCGGTTATAAGTATAAAAATATCTGGAATCAAACCAAATAAAAAATATTGAAAAATACGATATTAACCTCATTTAATAGGCTTATATCTGGTTTGGATGACATCTTCATTAAGATTTATTTCAGAACCTCAGATAAGCTTGGAAAATTACAGCGATAGGTTCAACTTTGAAAAAAGTTTTAGAACCCAAATAGTAATTAGAAAAATCTTCATAAAGATTACATTTAACGGTCAAAAGATATATCTTGGCGAGAGAGAAATTGGGATGGCATGAAAATACTAGCCATAGCAGATATACATGGAAATTTCTCAAGGGTCAAATCAATTTTGAGTAGTGCAGGAGAAGTAGATGCGATCCTAGTTGCAGGAGACATAACAAATTTTGGTCCTGATGGAAAAGCCAAGGAAATTCTTGATATTTTAGCCGCTAGCTGTAAAAATGTCATGGCAGTTCCAGGCAATTGTGATCCCAGAAGTGTGCTGCAAGTCATACAAAACTCTGGCGCGAAAAGCCTCCATGATTCCGACCTCAAAATAGGAGATATAACTTTCATTGGACTTGGAGGATCAAATATGACCCCCTTCGGAACGCCTTTTGAGCTCTCTGAAGAAGAGATGGAGGAGATAACATCAAGGCTTATGGAAAAAATAAGTGGTAGAACGGTTTTATTATCCCACGCACCGCCAAGAGATACGCTTGATTTCACAGCGAACGGAAATGTAGGCAGCAAGGCAATAAGAAAGATATTGGATTACGTGGATTTGGTTATATGCGGACACATACATGAGGCCCGTGGTACTCAAAAGGTCGGAGATACAGTGGTCGTCAATCCAGGACCTGCCTCGAAAGGATTTGCAGCCATCGTCACAATAAACAAAGAGATAAAAACAGAATTCATCGATTTAAGATGAGTTCCAAATATGATTCACGTACCGTATCTTCTTTTCTCAACCCCAAAAGATCCAATAAATCAAAAATACGATCTTGTGCAGACATATAGTCCTCTCCTTCTGGCACTGCGGTTTCTATCTCCATAAAAGTTCCCAAGTCTAATAGATAATCTATAGTTATCGTAAAGTCATCCAATTGATATGTTTCCCTATGCTTGGTGACCCTTGCAACTTCATCGAAGCCGAGCACTTTGAGAATCTCACTAGTCTGGTCTGCATCTCCAATTGGCACCACTATCTCTTCGCGGGTCTTGCTCATTTTGTCCAGCTTTGGCCCTTTGTAGGTCAGAGATGCATCTTTGCCGAAACGAATACGTAGTGCCTCGTCAGTCTCGGCTAAATTACGATGGGGAGCATTATAATATATGTCGATCTGTTTTTCAGCTCCGAGAAGGTTTCCACCTAACTCCTTTATCTTGTTCCTTGCCACTTCTTGATCTTTCAATGGCAACTTGATTTCGACTTCTATCATGTAGGTAAAGAAGGGGCTTTTAGTTTTTAAGTTTTAGTTTCTAAAGTAATTCTGGACACTCACTATCTATCAACTTCAAATCAATAAAAATTAGGTTTAACTCTAAATAATAGGATCAAACGAAACGAAGAAGAAGTTCTTTTGATCGTAGATATATGCAATGCTAACTTCAGGATAAAATATAAAACAATGGATTAACATCATTCTATTCATTCAACGGAAGCAAAACATTAAAACGGTTGCAATCCTTTTTGAGATAGATGGATAGATTGTCTTTGTTAACAAGAAATGCGGAAGAAATCGTTACGTTGGACGGGCTGAGGGATTTAATCAAGTCCAATAAAAGTCTAACTGCATATGTAGGATATGAGCCTTCTGGGAAAATACACATGGGACATGTTCTCACAATAAACAAACTACTCGACCTCCAAAATGCCGGATTTAAAATCATAGTACTTTTGGCAGATCTCCACGCATATTTGAACGAAAAAGGAGAATTGGAAGAGATCAGGGGAATGGCAAAGGAGAATAGAGAGGTATTCGTTGCGATGGGGCTTGACCCAAATAAGACGACTTTTGTGCTTGGCGGCTCAGATGGATATGCTTTCTCTGATAAAGATGGCTTTCAAATGACTCCTGAGTACCAGATGCTGAGCCATAGACTAATGAGCCATATAACGGAAAAAAGAGCCATAAGGAGCATGAAAATGATAGCTCGGGACCCGGAAAACATGAAAACCTCTAACGTGATATACCCCATATTGCAGGTGGCAGATATGATTGAGCTTGATATAGATGTTGCAGTAGGTGGCATGGACCAACGTAAGATTCATATGCTCGCCAGAGATGTAATGCCAAAACTTGGGCTAAAAGCACCGATATGTATACATACGCCGATTTTAGTTGGACTGGATGGGTCAAAGATGAGTTCATCAAAGGAGAATTACATTTCAGTTGACGACTCCTATGATCAAGTCAAACAAAAGATCAGTGATGCTTTTTGTCCAACGCAAGTAGAGGATAATCCCATATTGCACTTGTTTAGATATCACATCTTTCCTAGGTTCTCTGAGGTCACAATGAAACGTCCAGATAAGTTTGGGGGAGACTCAGATTATATGTCCTATGATTCTCTGGAGAAGGATTTCGTTTCCGGCACATTGCATCCATTGGACCTGAAGAATGCTGCAATAGAATACATAAATGAGATCCTAGATCCGGTACGAGAGGTGTTAATTTGAATCAAGAAGAGGAGATCATACGTGTTAGAATTCCTAGGGGTAAAGAGATATTGGGTATCGTGGATAACATGCTTGGTGCCAATCGATTGAGCGTTAGGTGCTTGGACGGAAAAACTAGGCTAGGAAGAATACCTGGCAAGATGAAAAAGCGGATTTGGATACGAAGGGGAGATATCGTAATCATCGTACCTTGGGATTTTCAAGATGATAAAGCGGATGTGATTTGGAGATACACCTCTCCGCAGGCAGATTGGTTGGAGAGCAGAGGCTACTTAAAAAGCAAAGCATGAAAGAGATTCGAAGGTTTGACGAAGAGCTGGAACGACTAGGTAGAAGGGTAAAAGATTCTGAAGATCTAAAGGTACTGGGTGACGTATTTGACGTTCCCACGCTGAAAGCACTATACAGACTTGCCAGCAAGGATATTATCAAGGCAATGGGCGGAGTAGTTAGCACGGGAAAAGAGGCGAACGTTTTTCATGCCCTCGGTAGAGAGGTCGAACTTGCCGTCAAGATATACAAGATATTCACCAGTGACTTCAAGGCGATGCAGGAATATTTGATGGGCGATCCCAGATTCAAAAACATAAGACATAGCAAAAAAGACATTGTGATCGCTTGGGCTCAAAAAGAATTGCGAAATCTGAGTAGGGCCTATGACGCCGGAGTTAGGGTTCCAAAACCTATAGTAGTAGAAAGGAATGTCTTGGTTATGGAATTCATCGGAAAGGATGAAATTCCAGCACCTCTGCTAAAGGATGTCGCAGATGAAATTGATAATTCGGCTGATCTATTTGCCAAGGTCGTGGACTACATGAGCGTCCTTTACAACAAATCAAAGTTAATCCATGCTGACCTGAGCGAATACAACATCCTGTATGATGGCACGCCTGTGTTCATAGATATGGGGCAGTCTGTAACAAGGGATCATCCTAATGCTGAAACATTTCTTCTCAGGGACGTGAAGAACATCGTTAGATTTTTTAGAAAGATGGGAGTGGAATGTTCCGATGAGGGCGTTATTGCCAAGATCAGGTGAAATTGATGTATGTCAAAGTTCCACTAGATAGAGTAGGCGTTATAATAGGTGCTAAGGGAGGCACCAAAAGGATCATTGAAAGAAGCGGGGTCACCCTCGATATAGAAAGTGAGGTTGGTAGCATCCAGATCAACTCATCTGACCCTTTAAAAGAGATGGTTGCAGGAGAGGCAGTCAAGGCTATTGGAGTGGGTTTTAGCCCTGAAAAAGCACTTTTGTTATTCGAGGATGAAATGCTAATTTTAGATATAATAAATTTGTCCAAGATTATTGTGACGAAAAAAGATATTAAAAGATTGAAGGGACGAATCATAGGCAAAGAGGGAAAAACAAGGGAACTAATGGAGACTTTAACGGGCGCAAAGATTTCGGTCTATTTGAAAAAAGTCGGAATAATAGGCAAACCCGATCAAATCCAGATAGTAAGAAGGGCCATAGAAATGTTGATAAAGGGAGTGCCACATGCATCAGTATATAGTTATCTTGAGAGACAAAGACGAGAGATGAAACGCATGGCCATTCTTGGTTAGGAGGAGAATGTAGGGCATGATTTTTCTACGGTATCTTTAAGTAGACACCGAACAACTTGCTCTTTGTTGTGGTGATAGGATGACTAGGGGGCTCATAAATAAGCCAGATATGAAAATGTTTGCACTGTTTGGCTTTTTACTTATCCCAATATTGTACCTATTTTATGCAGGAAAATTGGGCACTTCTCTCGGAATTTTTCCCAACACATTTTTTATCATAATTACTGCGATATTACTCCTCCAAGCTTTCGAGGTCCCGCTGTACCATACAAGGACAAAGAAACCAGATTACACCAGTCATGAAGCTCTACTATTGGGGGAAGTCTATTCAGTACCGTTGGAAGAGGAACTTAAAAGTGGAGAGCATCGAACCTATTATACGACTGTTACGCTGAATATAGGTGGCTTTATCCTGCCATTACTAATCGCACTGCGCCTTCTCTACATAGTACCCATGTTGGAGGCGATATTGATCACGTTGATCATGATCATCGCCACAAATTTACTATCTGAGCCAAAAAGTGGAGTCGGTATAATGGTGCCTAAATCTATTGGACTGTTAACGGTCCCGCTCGCATTAATATTATCACCACAAAACATTGCACCCGTGATTTTCGTTTCAGGAGTTCTGGGCATACTTATTGGAATGATAACACAGCTATATTCAATAAAAGAGCATGGAAGTGCTTATGTCAATCTTGGTGGAATAGGAAGCTTCCAAGCCATTTATATCACGGTCTTATTGTCGGTGCTGTTCTCGTTCTTTGCCTAGCCTAGGATGCTTACTCTGGAAATCAAGAAACTTCTGATCCAATAGGTCAGCTTATCGGTGCGTATCGTTTGCCATAGTTCACCGATGATCCAATTTCATTACTATAATATCTCGATATAAGAGCTCGATGAAGCTACACTTGATATGGATCTGCTAAGCACATATTCCTATTCCCTCTCTAGATGGCCGACAATTACACCTGTTATTTGTAGGGGTTTATGACGAATCGCTTCATTTATTGAACGCCTTTGATAAGACACTCGGATACCGACTGTTGTACAACGGTAGTTTTCTCAACGAAATCCAAAGCGATAATGTTTGCCTTCCATGCCCAGTCGCTGCCCGCTTGAAACCAGTTGCCTACAGCTGGACTCAGAGGATGAAGTGGTTCCAAGGGGGTCGGCGTGAGAATTGCACAAGTTGACCAAAGCCCCTCGTTTTGGTGATCCTTTTGCATTTCCTCCGATATTGACGCATGAAGGTCGGCTAAATTATACTTGTTGAACCACTTTTGATCAACGCTCGGGAAGAAGGAACTAGGTCGACCATCGCGGTTCCAGGCGACAATAACGCGGTTAGATGTGCTCCAGATTTCATCAAGAGTGGGAATCGTATTTTTGTAGGGATACAAGAGATCTCCTAGAGTATTGGTCACCACACTGTGAAGCTCGTCTTCATCAAATTGGCCTTCAAGCTCTACAAAGCGATGAAAGTCCAAAATAACAACTTCTCGTGTATTCCTGCTGAGGAAACCTATCACCTGTTCCAGCGCATTCTTAAGTGTGACCTTAGTTCTCCAGACATCGTGAACAAGAATGAGCCTTTCATCACCTGATTTGTCGCTTTGGCATCCAACCCTCAAGTCCAGGACTCGTACGCCCTGGTTCAGTTGGTCACCAATGTTCAAATCCTGACAAGATGCCCACGGTATAGAGAGAGGAGAGACCATGTCATAAGTTCCGGTATCATGAGTACAGACTAATGTAAGCTTGTTAAGAGGAAGATGTCCGATCACAGGACCATACGTCTCCATCCAATTCATGAGATATGCTGGACCTTTGACAGCAAGTTGTTCTCCTAAAGGATGATCTCTCTCCAAAGCAATTCCTTGTCCGGCATCCACTCCGAGAGCTTCGCCCATTAAGTTATGTAGATCGCCCTTAGATCTAAGATGTCCGGCAGCTTCAACCCTGGCCAAAAGTTCATCGAATGACAATTTCTCGGATTCCAGTCCTGCGAGTGCGATCAACTGCTTTCTAAGTTGCTCCTCAGCAGCAGGAAAATCCGCTTTTTTAACGTACCTTGGTGCAGGTGAGTGTGTAATTGCTACATTGACTCCCTTCTTGATAGCACAAAAAGTCAATGTCACCGTTCCATCATGCTGCCAACCCAGATCAACGACCTGTGGAAACGGCTGAGGAAAGAACTCTGGATCCTGGACTGTGTTTTGCCAATCCACCTGTAGATGGCGACCTGGATATGGCGGCCATCTTGCCTGAATCTCAAAATGGCGCACAGGAGCGGTTCCAGCGATATTGTACCGAGCTTCACCACCATCATCTGTCCATGTCTCAAAAAAACCTTCGCTCCACTCGATGTAAAGGCGAGGACACTGCCCTGGCGAAATTGACTGGGGAAACTGACTGTCCCATGAATTCATCTGGTAGCTATGAAGATGTGTTAGTTGCAATGTGTATGGAGAAGCGTTGATGATTTTTAAAAAACCCCCTTGACCCATATTTTTTACCTCCTTTTTAGTAAAGATGCTATGCTGCATTAGTATAAACATCACCTGTTTAAAAGCCTTTTTCACTCTTACGGACATCCCAAAAAGTGGGAAGATACGTCCAACCGTGCTATGGAAGGCATGGTACACTAAAAAAGTCTAAGTCAGAAATTGCACATAATCCGTATTATCCGTTCCGTAAAAATTCATGTAGCAACATGTATCCAGAAAAAAGCAGTAATCGATGCTACGGAAACATCAAGTTAACTATCTCCAACACCTCTTCCATGTCAGATATCGTGAACATGGGTTGGATTCCATCTAAGGGACGCTTGTTTCTTTTATTATACCATATTGAGCCGACGCCGGCCCTGTTCGAGCCTTCCACATCGATGCGTAGGTTATCGCCTACATGTAGAGAGTTACTTGCATCGGCACCCAAAGCATCCAGAGCGATCTTAAATATCCCTGGATCCGGTTTGTACAAACCAACATTCTCAGAGGTTATCACCGAATCGAAAAGTTCAACCAAATCTCCCAGATGATACAGAACCTCTTCATCATCGCCATTAGAGATTAAACCCACATTAGCACCGTCTTCTTTCAGCTTACCTATTATTTTTCTTGCTGACGGCAAGATGTGGCATCGTTGGTCCAAGAATTCCCTGCAAATAATGTTGAGCTCATTCACCTGCTCGTCTTCAAGCTGAACCGAGTGCTTGAGAAAGGCATTCTTAAGGCTGGTGCCATAGATCTTTCGAATGGTTGTGAAGGGTTTGTTACCCTTGATTATATCAAAAATATCTCGATCAAATTCATCATTCCATGCAACGTGAAATGAATCCAAGTCCAAGTCGCACTTAGTCTCCTTTAACATGAGCGCAGAGAGATCTCGATGATAGTTTCCGAGCTCCAGCAAGGTACCGTATGCATCGAAGAAGATCGTTTTTTCGCTCATGCGGAGTCTGTATAATCGACTCAAAGATAGATTAAGTTTTTCCTATTGTTGTATTTGATTCAAGAGAAATGCAAGAGAGTGCAAATATGGAATGAGTTATTCCAAGAGCTGAGATAGATAGGATATTTATGCCTAGTTTATATGAGATTAAAAATATCTACAATGAACAGTATTTAAATCTACACTGAAAAGTATTTAAAGAGAGAGTTAACCATAATTTCATATGTTTGAAGAATAGATCCCTCAAATCTCCGTGGGGATGGTCGCGATAATATTTGCTTTTGTAGGTGGAATTATCTTTCACCCTAAACGGGGTGGTGTTGGGGACGCGAGTGGAAGGTATATACCCAAAACTCAAGCATTCCTTCTTTTTCTTGTAGAGATAGCGATAATATGCTGGTCTGCCCAATTTTTGGAAGAAAAAATAGAATCTTTTTTGTACACAAATATTGATAACATCTCTTGGATATTGGTTGGTTTTTTTGTGGCAGTCGTCTTTCTTTTCGAGCGCACGTTTTACCACAAAAAACGCTAATTAACACCTTTTTAATCAATCTACTCAAAATTCACTATCCACTTGCCAATCTTTTGCGGGCGCAAGCGAGAAGAAATAAAACCTGATGAAAAGCGTCGTCTAATCCCACCTGTGCCTTTCGCAGATGTTTGGACTAATTAAATGCTTCTATGCTTATTTCACTCGTAACTCATTTTTCAATAGACGATGCTGTCCTCACCGCCTCGGAGGAGCGTTCTGCCAATCCAATACGTCCTCCAAGTAGCCGATGACATCTGCCTCGATTTCATTGATTTCGTCGAGGCTGGTAGCATCCTCTCCCTGCCTTGGCATCGCGAGGAACAAAGCTATCGTCCTCTCCAGGTCTGAATTCAATGCCAGAAATACTTGATGCATCAGGCTCAGGTGCCTGAAATAGGTCATCTGGAAAGCAATAATGGCATTGTTCAACTGCTCTGGACGAGCACCCCAGATATCCTCGATCTCCCCCCCAAGCGACTCCAGAATCCCATCCTTCAAACGCAGCGTTTTAGATCTGGAAAGCTCCTTGGCATGGAACTGGCAGTACAAAGTCTCAAGCTGGTGGTAGTGGTCCACATAAACCGCACTCTCCCTCAGTTTGTTTTTCCATTGTCGGTTTAAGGCATTATACTCCTCCGAACAAGGGCCAAACTTCTTTTCGGCAAATAGCATGCTCGCAATGTGACTGACGACCTCAGCATTCGGCTCCTCGATGACCAGCGGCAGGTCTATTTGTTCGTGCCATTCCTCGTGGAAAATAACATGAATGAAACGGCTCAGCGGAGCTTCAATCAGCGTTCTCGTTACAGGTGTCTTGACGTCGGCCACGGCCTCTATAGAAAAGAAAAAGACATCATACTCATCCAGGTCGATGACCACGTCTTCCGGCGTACCAACGTCGAAGCGCAACTCTGGATCACCGAGGCCGTAAGGCAGGCTGGTAACTGGGGTATAAAAATAGTAGTGGTAGTCATCTAGCTCATCTACATACCTCTTGAAATTCTCCGTCTCGCTGAAGCCAAGCCCCAATGCAAAGGCCTTTATTTCATTGACCATCTCCATCCGGTACCGCTGCTCCTCTGTCAGGCCTACGAACGGATCTTGATGCGACACGCATCCTGAAAAACCCATAGTTGCTACTGCCCCGGCAATAGCAAGAGACTTGAGGAACTTGCGCCTTCCTATCTTCATATCTCTATAGTATAGTATATCGTCCAACGCCTGACATAAAGTTTTCATGCCTCTCCTATCTCAATCGCTTCACCCAAAAATCAGAACCCCCAATTAATTGAAACCTTTTAGTACTTCATGTCCCATTAAAAACTGTGAGCGAAATAACCCGAAAGCAGGTCGTAAACGCAGTCGTTCAATTGCTCCGCCAGGCAGAAACGGAGCTGCCGGAAGACGTTCTATCCGCTCTGAAATCTGCACTGAAAACAGAGCGAAACAGCATCGCTCGCACGCAGTTGAGCCAGATTATAGAAAACGTCTATCTTGCGAAGAAATACGCCATTCCCATGTGCCAAGACACTGGTACACCTGTTTTTTTTGTGGAAGTGGGCTGTGACGCAGAAATCGACTTCGACCTTACGGCAGCAATTCAAGAGGGGGTAGCCAAAGCAACGAAGGAGATACCGCTCAGACATAATGCGGTGCACCCCCTGACCAGAGAACGTTCTGGAAATGAACTCATGGACGTAAACCTTGTTCTCGCCAAGGGAGACAAAGTCAAAATAACTGTCGCACCAAAAGGATCGGGCTCAGAAAACATGTCTGCATTGCGAATGTTCAACCCATCCGAGGTAAAAAATATCAAGCGCTTTGTATTGGAGACCGTGAAAAATGCGGGTGGTAGATCGTGCCCGCCAGTCATAGTGGGCGTTGGCATCGGTGGCACCTTTGACGGGGCGGCAAAACTTGCCAAGAAGGCCCTATTGCGAAGCTTGGACAAACCCAGGGACAAGTTTGAACGAGAATTGTTAGATGATATCAACTCACTTGGCTTGGGTCCAATGGGCCTTGGTGGCGATACTACTGCTATGGCGGTGAATGTTGAATACGGGGATTGCCATACTGCATCCCTGCCTGTGGCAGTCAACATACAGTGTTGGGCTGCACGAAGAGCGACGATCGCCTTGGGGGACTAAAATGGATTACCAGTTAACAGCGCCGCTGAGCTCGAATGATGTGATTAAGCTGATTGCAGGAGATGTCGTATACCTGAACGGTCTCATCATTACGGCTCGAGATAAGGCTCATAAGAGGTTATTGCAGTGGAGCAGGGAAGGTAAAAAAATACCGTTCGACCTGGAGAGTGCAACCATATATCACTGTGGACCCATCATGCAAGAAAATGACGAGTGGACAGCACTGGCAGCAGGACCAACCACCAGTGCGAGGATGAGCGAGATGACCCCAGAGCTGCTAAAACGTTTCGATGTCAGGTCCATCATCGGAAAGGGCGGAATGAACATCACGGAAGCATTACGCGATAAATGTGTTTATCTGACCTATACGGGCGGGTGTGGAGTGATCGCCGCCAAGCAGATAAAGCGCGTAGTCAGCAATCACTGGACAGACCTCGGGATGGCGGAGTCCGTCTGGATTCTCGAAGTAGAAAAATTCGGACCTCTCATCGTCGCAACAGACGCACATGGCAACGATTTGTTTGATAACGTTCGAAAAAAGGCAGAATTTCAAGTAAAAGGAAGCGTGGAGTTGCCATAGGGCATTACGATTATTTTAGCATCCTCATGCTTTTTCATCGCCTCCTCCAAAGCCGCCCCGACGTCTTTCACTGGTATGAAGAAAGCCTTTTTCGCCAGTTTATCTGGCATCTCTGAGACGAGGTAAATGTCATGCTTTTCCGCTATCCGTGCGATTGCAGCAGCCATATGCCCCCCCAACTCGAAATTTCTCTCTAGCCGCTTGATCACGTCTCTGGTGCTATTCGCCTCGTTTACCCAGGATTCGAACACATCATTGCCAAGTCCTTCTGGACATTCAGCCACTAAGATAATTGAGCCGCCTTCCATGACGGCGTGCTTTGCATTGTCCAGGGATTTGTAAGCTTGATACATATTGATATCCTTGGGCGCACCGCCGGCAGATGCTATCACTATATCTGCTCTCTCCTTTATGGGAATCTTGTACAGTTTATTTACATGATTGATCCCGGCTCTATGGGCATTTATCGGGTGTCCTGCAACTGCTCTGACGATCTCTCTTTTAGCATTCAGGACAACATTCAGGATGAAATCGATACCTAAAATCGCTCCAGCATCTTCCATATCCTTTCGGACTGGACTGTCCGCGCATCCTGATGCAACATTTGGCAAAAGCATCAGTTTGTGATTCATTGTTATCGTCTCTCTTGAACTGACTCCCGGTAGAATGGACTTCGCTCCACCACTGTAACCTGCAAAATAGTGAAGGTCTATGGTGCCAATACAGACCACGACATCTGCATCGACGACATCCCTTAGGACATTAACCCTCGTCCCACTCTTGGTGGTGCCAATATATACACAATCGTCCACATCATGATTGATGCACTTAATCTGATCATAAACGTCACCGATCAACAATCTTTTTTCTTCTTCGCTAAGTTTCCTGTGAAGACCTTTTGCAAAAACTATTAACACATCTTCGTTGGATACACCACCCAGTTTCAGCTCCTCTAACAAGGGTGGCAGCAACTTGGAAGAGGGTGTAGGACGCGTAATATCGCTGACGATGATCACCGTCCTTTCGTGTGGATGCACCAACTCAGAAAGTTTTTTGCTTCCTATGGGGTTTATCAGCGCTCTTTTGATCTCCACTTCTTCATGCTGGCCAGGAATTTCATTTGGTTTGACGATTTGTGAATTAGCAGGAACGGTTGAATATATCTCCTTCTTTCCATACTTTAGCGCTAGATGGGTAAACCCTTCCATTGCTTTTCCTCTGTCAACACAAGTTTCTGACCCTGGATCGTCAATTTATGGGATCGCTTTGCTATTCCCCTAATAAAGCTGGCATCCTGATCTAGCACTCTGCACAAGCCAACGGTCGATGTGTTTCCCCTTTTTATCTCTTCTTCTATCTTGAAAACTATTTCAAAAAACTCTTCTTCATCGGAAGATGCTATGCGGATCAAGTCACCCAGCTCATCCAACTCACATTGAAAATTGGCCCGCACATTAGAATAGGAGGTATGATATTCTTTGTCAGGAGTTTTCAAGGTATCTGACATTCTCCACCGGCTCTGAATTAGCCCACCCTTTTGAAGTATTTTGAGACTTTCATCTACATCAGCACCTATTACTTTTTCAAGCTCCGCTTTGGTCATCCAGTCTGAGGAGAGCTCATTAAACACCTTTTTATGCATATCCGACCCAAATGCTTGTATCAATGGAACTAGGTCAGCAGGGTCATTAACGATTCTTGTCCTCTTTGGCATTCTTTCTCCCCACTTATATTTCCCGCAAATCCAATAAAGGTTTTGAATCATTATTATAAAAATCGAATTAGAGCATGATGCTATTCTGCTAAATGTGAAGTTCATTAGAACATCAGAAAAAGCAAAGAAATTGATCATGATGTAAAAAAAAAGTGAATCAGATTTGGAGATTGGTCATGATTTCCTCGAGACCACTTTTCCACCTGCTTTAACTCTTTTGGTGTTCACCCTGCCAACCAATTTCACGTCTCCATCAGCCTGAATATGATCCATCGTGACTCCTGGTCTTATCAGCGCATTGCCCCCACAGAGTACATCGCCATCTATCCGCGCTCCATCCAACAATTTTAGGTCATTTTCAACTTGGACGTTTCCTTTAATGTATGTGCTTGGACCAAGTATGGCACAATTTGCTGTTAAGTTACCTCTGATCTCTGAGGATTTACCGAGCTCTAAGGTGCCAGAGACTTCTAAGTCACCCCAAAAGTACACTTTTCTACCAACTATCAAGTTTCCGTCCACATTAAAGTCTCTATCAACAAATGACTTACTCAAAATCACATACGTGTTCGTTCCAATATGTTTCTTGATGACCATTTTTCACCTATATCATCACTTCAATGATGAAAGCAAATAATGCTACTATCATCCCAATCTTGAGAAACGATGATGACCTTGATGGCTTTTTGATCATCACAATTGAGGCTAAGAAGGATACATCTGCCAAGCACACGACCATTAAATAGGGCACACCAAAAATGTTAAGCATTGCTGGCAATGGGCTCAATAATATGGTGAACAGTATAAACATCGATGCTATGGCTGCGGACCTTTTTTTCCCAATCGCAATCGGCAGTGTTATGGTGCCCTCTTTCCTATCACCTTCGATATCTTCTATATCCTTTACAATCTCCCTGCCCACAGTGGCTAACATTGCAAGCAAGAAGGGCACTGATGTGGCCGCGAGCCCACCCACTGCAGCTCCACCAAACAGAAAAGTAGATCCTACCAGATAACCGATGCATAGGTTGCCCCATAATATCGTTCTCTTCAACGTATGTGAATAATAGATAAGAGCTATTGAGCTTAACAATGCTATGAAAAGGCATATGGGGTTTATGAAAAACGAGAGCGTTATACCAATAAAGAATAGACTCAGAGAAAAAATGAGGGCATTATTTGGGCTAATTTTCCCAGAAGGTATCGGCCTTTCTGGACGGTTAATCGCATCTATCCTAGCATCATAGAAATCATTGATAGCATTGCCACCGGCAGTGATAATGCATCCGATGATTGATGCAAGTGCTATAGGCAGTATGTGCCCGATGAAAGTGCTTTCTGCACCTATAAGACCGCCGATCGCGATGGCTATTCCAGCCATTAAACAATTCTGTGGTCTGGCCAACTCGATATAGCTAATCACCTTTTTTAACCTCTTTTTTCTCGTCAGGTTCCAATCTGTATGGTGTCTGCCATTTTCCGCAAAGTTGCTATGGCAGATAACGCAGCCAGATAACTGGTTCTTGCATTGGCCGGGGATGGAACGTTCTCAACCCTTGTTTCAAACTTACCAAAATTCCCTTCTACACAAATTTCATGGACATTTCTTTCCAGTGTTGGATCAGCTATAATCCGAATCTTGGTGTTTTGAGTGCCTATACCTGCAAGACTTAGTGTTGCAGCCACATTCACATTCTCAGGAAAGCCCTTAACTGCATCTTCTGCGCTTCCTTCGAATACGATGGTAGATTTCTTTAACTTAATCAGATCTACTTGGTGTTGCTCGATATAAGGTGCCCTCTCAAGAGAACGAGGGGGCTTTCTAGTTATCAAAGTCACAGAATATATTTTCCCTACAGAAGCTGATTTCAGTCCATCCAGTCCCACGATTGCGCCTGATGGCAAATAAACCTTGCAATCGTTTTTCTTTGCCAAGGCTTTAATCTCTTCTAGAAATTCAAGGTTGGTCAGCGCTCCAACGCTCATGATCATCACATCTTTGCCATTCTTAAGCGCATGAGGTATTATCTCACTGACCGCTTTTTGGGAGGCACACTCTACTACCAAGTCCACCACATCTATCAACTCTAGGGCGTTCATCACCTTTGGAGGCGATCTCAGAGAGGCTGCAAACTCACATGCCTCTTCGGGTTTCCGATCCGCTACCGCCACCAATTTTGCATTGATGATTCCCTGATCGACCGCCCTACCGAGCTCCTTTCCGATGGCACCACACCCGACTATCCCTATCCTGATCATTAAAGGAAACTATATATCAGATGTATGAAATTACTTACGGTGAAAAATGAAGATTGCTGATCTTGAGCGCTTCCTCAAAGAAGATATTGGGTCCGGAGATATTTCTGGGGAAGTGGTACCTGACGTTCCTGTGAGGGCACAGATTAAGGCGGATGAATTCGGATACTTGGCAGGGCTTGAAGAGAGTAAAGCAATATTTGAGCATTTATCGCTCAATGTTGATTCTCAGTTTACTGATGGATCTGAAATCAAAAAAGGTGACGTAGTTCTTGAGATCAATGGTAGCTCCAGATCAATTCTTGCAGCAGAGCGCTTGGCATTAAACTTCTTGGGTAGGATGAGCGGTATAGCTTCTCTGACTAGAGAATGTGTTAAGATGAGTAGGGGTGTCACAATCTTAGGCACTAGAAAGACCACACCAGGCTTCAGGGAATATGAAAAAAAGGCAATTGCAATTGGAGGAGGGGACCCCCATAGACTTAACCTGTCTCACGCTATATTGATCAAGGATAATCACATTAAGATCGCAGGTTTAGAAAACGCCATAATGAATGCGAAAAAAATTCATCCCACAGAGGAAATCGAAATAGAAGTGGATAATTCCAAAGATGCAATTAAAGTAGCAAAACTTGGCGTCAATATAATAATGTTTGATAATATGCCTCCAGAAGATATCATTTACGCTGTGGAGGAATTGAAGAAAGCAGATCTGAGAACACGAGTTAGGCTTGAGGCATCTGGCGGCATCAATATGGGAAACATCAGCGAATTCGCAAGAACAGGAGTAGATATGATGTCATTGGGTATTCTCACGCATTCTGCTCCATGGGTGAATTTCAGTCTCGATATCATGAAAATTGGTCTAAATTGAAGGCGTTCTTGTGTTATAGGATGGAACAGTTATCAAAACCTTTAGCATATGCTACCCTAGAGTTAGTTGATGAAGTCATATTCAATGCTGTTATGAAGGGTTACACAAAGTTGCTGGCTACTCCTTTCAATGTAGGAAGGATATGTAAGATGACTTTTTTTCTGTAGAAAAACCAAGGATCTGCAAAGAAGACCGTGATTCAGATGGATAAAATCAGAGGGAGTTCATAGTGATTCATAGTGAAAGAGGCATAAAAGATCCCAGCAACTAGTGTTTAGATAGACAGTCCTGAACGTCTACTTTATCAAGCCGATTTTGTTCTTTTATAAGTTTTTCTGGATTAAACAATCTTATCAGCTAATAATTATTTTTATCAGCTAAGAATGCTATCCATTATATCATTTTCAACTTCCTCTATGGTGGGAATACGAGTAACTTTGCTTGCCCTATCTGACAATGAGGCCATATCTCCTCTGTCTAGCAAGTCCAGTCTCCATTTCCTCGTAGCAGCCAATAACTGCTTCAGACCGACACCAAGCCTATTGTAATAATAGGTGTAGACGCCTATCGCACCTGTTGGTATATCTTTGAAGCCATCTCCGAATGCATTCTTTAGCTCTGGTGTGGCTATGAAGAACTGTTCTGGAACATCACCATATTTCTTTGCGAACGCCTTTGGCAATTCTCCCTTCACAGCGAGTTCTGTGAAATAAGATGATTTCAAAGCAGCAGTGATTGGTGCTCTGGCCATAGCGATGGCTTTTACATGGGGACCTTCTCCGAGATTGCTCATGGCCATCGATTTTATTATCTGAGTCTCGTTGACAAAACCACCAGCCATTACGATGTCTGGTATATATCTTCCTTTATTCCTCAGCAGCTCTATACATTTCAAAACCTGCACCTCTAGATATACGGTAGGGGTGCTACACTCGTTCATCATTGGCACTGGGCTCATCGCTGTCCCACCTCCGGCTCCATCGAAAGTCACCACATCTATTTTTGCCTCTGAGGCGACTTTCATGGTAAATGCGACCACAGCAGGACGATATGCGCCTGTCTTCAAAAAGATTTTTTTGGCTCCTTGCCCTCTTAGCCATTCTATATCTTCGACAAAGCTTCTTTGCTCTGGCATTCCTACACGAGAGTGCCGTTCAAAGGACCTAAATACTCCTTGCCTAAAAGCCTCTTGCACAGATATATCTTCTGGGTCTGGGATGACGATGTATCCTCTCTGCTTAAGCATCTTAGCCTTCTCGAGATCATAGATTCTCACTTCTCCACCTATGGCTTTAGCTCCCTGACCCCACTTTCTTTCTATTATGTTGACATCCAGCTTTGACAATGCATAGGTGTCTACACCCAGTCTTTGGTCTTCCACATTTGTCTGAACCACTATTTCACCGTGTTCTCCGTCCCAGAACTCTCTGTACTTTTCAACCCTGTACTGCAGGTCCTCCGAATGTACAACCTTCCCTCCGGTGATCCTTGATGCAGGGTCCATCCCACATACGTTCTCTCCGATAACTTGTATTGTTCCTGCTAATG
>CAYZWV010000011.1:0-25518 GCA_964482255.1 uncultured Methanocellaceae archaeon | reverse complement strand
ATGTCTATCGGGTCTAGCCCAGCATTCTCTGCAAGTGTTCTTGGGATGGATTCCAAAGCATTTGCAAACTTGACAACTGCCAACTGTTCCCTTCCACCCAGTGATGCACCGTATTCTCTTAATTTAATTGCCAACTCCACCTCTGAAGATCCCCCACCGGCAATGAGCTTTCTGTCTTCTATTACTGCTCCGACGACACGTAATGCATCTTGTAACGACCTCTCAAGCTCATCAACAACTTGATCGGTTCCGCCCCTTATTAGAATGGACACTGCCTTGGGATTATCACATTTCTCTACAAAAATCATCTTCTGAGCTGCTATCTTTCGCTCCTCGACCAATCCTGCTTTGCCTAGATCGCTTTCTGTGATTTCGTAGACATTGTTGACTATTTTAGCACCTGTTGCCTTTGCCAATCTCTTCAGATATGTCTTCTTAACCCTTTTGACTGACATTATTCCTTTCTTTGCCAGATAGTGTTGCACCACATCAGCGATTCCCTTTTGACACAATACCACGTTTGCGCCACTGTTGGAGATTTTATCTGCCATGCCTTTCAGCATTTTCTCATCTCCGTCGAGGAAACCTTGGCGTTGATCCGGAGATTTAATTGAGATCTCAACATGTTGGGACTTAGTAGGTTTTATCTCAAGTGGCTGGTTTATCAAGGCAATCTTTGCATTTTCGATTCTATCTGGGATAGTTGTGTACATCCTTCCTTTGTCAATTATTATGCCTTCTACCATATCTGACTCGAAAATGCTAGCACCAGTCCTCTTCTCGATTTTGATATCAGTTGATGGCAACTTCGCGTTCACAACGTATTTGCCATCAACTTTTTCAGCAACTGCTAAAACAGCCTTCACGGCAATCTCAGCCAATTTTTCTCTTGCTATTTCTGAACCCTTTCCGTTCATCGACGTTATCGCTATTTTTTTGAGAATATTCTTATCATCTTCCATAACATCTATTGCAATGGAATCTAGGATTTCTTTTGCCTTTTCTGAAGCCAGTCTATAGCCAGAGATTATAATAGTAGGATGCATCTCCTGCTCTATCAAATCTTCAGCTTGCTTCAGCAATTCTCCTGCAATCACTACTGCGGTTGTTGTCCCATCTCCAACTTCATTATCCTGGGTTTTAGCCACCTCGACCATCATCTTCGCAGCCGGATGTTCGATTTGTATCCTTCCCAAGACCTCTGCACCATCATTGGTAATGAGTGCTAATTCCAATTGATCCACAAGCATCTTGTCCATTCCCTTGGGACCTAAGGTCGTACGTACGAGAGATGCAATCTCTTTGGCGGCAGTGATGTTCCTGCTTTGCGACTCCCTTCCTTTCGTTACTTCTGAACCTTGGGATAATACCAGTATAGGTGTTCCACCAATTTGTCCTGCCATTTATATCATACCTCTATTATTTATTTGATAGATTTGATAGCACTAAATTGATTGTTTGTAGTTCTATATATAATTTACAGTTGGTGGTATTGTTAACTTCTCGGGACTTTTCATTACTTCGAGGGGGGTGTTAACTTGAGGGTCTTATCCTCAAGTAAGCCCCTACTTGCGAGTAGTATCAATTCTCGCCTTCCTGCTCATGTAAAAAGTGAGAGGAGGTGAGAAACTTGGATAATGAATTAGAAGATGAAAGTATAGAAGAAACAATGCAAAATAAAATCATAAAAGCTATGCTGATGGGTTTTGCAATATTTGGACTATTATTGATTTTACATAAGATTTTCACTTATCTTCTATTCGCTTTTTGATTTATCTACATGAATTATTGCTAAAATCATAAAGAAAAGGGCCAGGGATGCGTAACACCACCAAGTTAAACTACCTTCATCAAAAAGTGAAGTAAGAGCGAATAGAGTTAGGGCAAAGGACATTATTGTTAGGGCGTCTATTTCGTCTCTTTTTAATTTCCTCAACTTCGTACTATTAACATTAAAACGATTAAAATAAAAAACTATGGGTATGAAAGAGATGTAGGTTGACTCACGCTCTTTTTAATGAGCGAGAGCCATTTATTTCATTCCAATCCAAGATTTAATTTAAATTCCAAAGATCAAATTCTACTAGCCAACTCAACGACGACTAACTGTACCGCAGATCAAAACCCTTTTGAAAATAGCATCTATTACATTTTGCACATGGTGGTATCGTGTCCGTTTCGTCATCAAGGTATAGATCTTCACCACAGTTGATACAAATATATCTACCTTTACCAGGTCTCTCTCCACACCTATACACCATTTTATTTCACTCCCTTCCTTGGTAGACGTTATTTCTTATCTCTCAACCCCTTAGATATACATTGCCAGAATCAAAGAATTAACAACCTGAATTATGTGCTTTTATTTTACTGCCCTATATTCAGTCGCTTTTTCTACCAGATAGTCTCATCTATTTATTTTCTAATCCATTATTTATACCGAAGACTCTGCTAGCGTTTTATAATTTAATCCTTGATGCAGTCTTACGAAGTTGTAATGCACACACAAATCAGCATTTAAGGAATGTCTCAGTAGTTTCATCTTCTTGATACCACCCTATAGAAACCTTTTTCAAAGCCTAACTACCTATTAGGTTGGGGATTTAATTTGAGGAGCGATTCCATCAAAAAAGGTCTTGAAAGGGCACCACACCGAGCACTGCTTCATGCTTGTGGCTTGAAAAGAGAGGACTTTGAAAAGCCCTTCGTTGCGGTTATCAACAGTTATAACGAAATTGTTCCAGGACATATTCATCTTCGTGAACTAGTTGAGGAGGTAAAAAAAGGCATACGCAGTAAAGGAGGTGTACCATTTGAGATGGATACGATGGCAATATGCGATGGATTGGCTATGGGCCATGATGGTATGCATTACTCTCTTCCCAGTCGGGACATAATCGCAGACTCTATAGAACTCTGGGTTCAAGCACACTCACTAGATGGTATGGTTCTGATTCCAAGTTGCGATAAAATCGTACCTGGTCATCTGATGGCAGCGGCACGGTTGAATATTCCGTCGATCGTCATTACAGGAGGGCCCATGAAGCCAGGCAAATTTCATGGAGAGGATTCGGATGTTATCACGGTTTTTGAAGCCGTTAGCAAGGTAACATCAGGCATGATGACCTTAGAAGAATTGAGATCGCTCGAACAGATTGCATGCCCTGGTGCAGGAAGCTGTGCGGGCATGTTCACTGCCAATACCATGGCCTGCATGACAGAAGCATTGGGCATGTCGCTTCCAGGCTGTGCAACTGCACATGCAGTTGATGATAAAAAAATGGCATTAGCCTTTGAAACTGGGGAACAAGTGATGCTTCTGATCGAAAAAGTAATCTTGCCGCGTGATATCCTGACAAGGGATGCTTTCCGCAATGCAATAATGGTAGATTTGGCTCTTGGAGGCTCTACTAATACAGCTCTACATTTGTCTGCAATCGCACATGAACTAAACATTAATCTTAGGCTGGATGTCTTCGATAAACTGAGCAGGGTCACTCCCCATTTATGCAATATGAGACCTGGTGGACCATTTACTATGGACGACCTTGATAAAGCAGGGGGCGTTCCTGCTGTCATGAAGCGACTAGAACGGAAGTTATTCAAAAAAGCACTAACAGTATCAAACAAGACGTTGGGTGATAACCTAAAGAATGTTAATGTTGCCAATGACGAGGTCATCAGACAGCCTACTATGCCTATTCATTGGGAGGGGGGTATGGTTATACTTAGAGGGAACATTGCACCCAATGGATCCATTGTAAAACGTACAGCTGTTAACGAAAACATGTTAGTTCATGAAGGCCCATCGCGTGTCTTTGATAACGAGGAGGATGCAGTTGCTGCAATTCTCGGCGGACACATAAAAAAAGGAGATGTCGTTGTCATTAGATATGAAGGACCAAAAGGCGGGCCTGGAATGCCAGAGATGCTGGTGCCCACATCAGCTATAGCAGGAATGGGCTTATCAGATTCCGTTGCACTTATAACAGATGGACGATTCTCAGGAGGTACTCGTGGACCTTGCATTGGCCATATATCACCAGAGGCATTTGAAGGAGGACCTATAGCCCTCATTAAAGATGATGATATCATCTCTATAAATATCCCTGCTAGGCTAATTGAAGTTAAGCTTAGTGAGAGTGAAATAGAAAAACGTAGAAAAGAGTGGTCTCCACCAAAGCAAAAACTGAGTGGATATCTTGCCAGGTACGTAAAGCATGTCTCATCTGCGGATAAAGGCGGAATTTTAAGGTGATATGATCTCTGAGCTATGGGGTTTTGCATACCAATTTTTACTCTCTACGATCTATACGTAATATAAACTGCATATAGACTCCTATTGATCAGAAAAACGAGAGAATAAAGTTTATTGTTTGTTATTTATATGCTTTTATGGACCTAAGAAAGCACATCTACTCCTTTAAAAACTATTCAACTAAGCTAACTAAGATATAGTTAAAAGAAGAAAATCATCGGAAATCTAAAAAGGGTACCCAGAAGGGGGTTCTTTTTTAGATATTGATTCAAGCAAAAAAAACTATAAGATAAGAATTATAAAACCCTATAAAAAAAACTAAGAGGCGAATAATACGAAATGGAAAATCAGCGGTCTGGTTTTAGCCATTCTACTAATCGGATCAATCCTTATGGTGCCAGTAAAAGTTCAAGAAAACTAAGAGGCTAATGAGAAGTACATAGAAAAAGAGCCATATACGGCTACTGAAACATATTATGTAAAAGAACCTTATACGGTATATGCACCCTTAAGTTATATGGTCCTGAGCCATATGCATTATGATCTAATCCATCGTGATTATTACACTCGTGATAATTTTCCCAATTATTATTGGATCTCTGCATGCGATGTTTCAATAAAAGTTAAAAATACGGACGATGTGGGCGGAAATTTTTGGGTAACATTATATGTGACAACATCAACAGGTTTTTATGAATACACAACCGATTCAGTTTTTTTTAAGGCGGAGATAGCCATGAATTTACTCGTACATTCCAAGGTGATTACAATTCTTCTACTTATGAAGTACATCGAGCAAAAAAAGAAGTGATTGAATATCGTGATGTGCCTAAAGAAAGAACAGTGACAAAACATCGTGATGTTATAAAGGAAAGAACAGTATTAAAAACGAGAACAATTCAGAAACCGATCTACGAAATCATGTATTCTTTTCTTACTTAATTAATTTTATCAAATAGTATATTTGCTAATAATGGAGATTTATGTGGTTATCATTCCCAATGACACCTAACATGATATCCCAGTTCATTTGACATTAATATAATATGCAAAAATCTGTGCTGCTACTAAGCGCCTAAGCCATTTATTTGATATATAACTTTATGGTGCTTGACATCTAACCTAAAAGATAGGGAGAAAAAGGGGAGAATCAATTTGGAGCAGGCAATACAACTTCTTCTGACCTTCATTATGGTGTTAGTGGCAGGCCTCGTAGCTCAAGTACTTTCAGATAGATCAAGAGTTCCCAGCATTGTGTTTCTCCTGGCCGCCGGCATAATTCTAGGTCCTGAAGGGGCTGGCATCCTATACCCTGACAAGTTTGGGGTTGGACTGGAAGTGATAGTCGCTCTTTCCGTAATAATAGTCGTATTTGAGGGGGGCATCAACCTTGACTTGCACTACCTAAAGGTTGTCTCTAAGAGCATCATGAAGTTAGTTACTCTAGGAGTGTTCATCACATTCTTAGGCGGGGCTATCGCTGCCTACTACTTTGTCGCAATCTCATGGCAGATGGCACTATTATTTGGGGCAATCATAACGGCAACTGGACCGACCGTTATAACTCCTCTTATGAAACAAATTAAAGTGCGAAGAAGAGTTAGCACGCTCTTAGAGGCGGAGGGTGTCTTGAACGATCCCATAAGCGTTATACTTGCTGCTGTGGTGTTCATGGCTATAATATCGCCAAATACGCTGCCCGAGCATGTCCTTTTCTGGTTCAGCTCTAGAGTTGGAATCGGGATATTAACTGGGATCGTATGCGGCGCAATCACAACATTTACTCTCAAAAGATCGACTTCGATTACAGAAAGATATGCCCGCATTTTCACGATCACTATGGCTCTCGTGACATTTGCGGTCGCAGAACTAATGATATCTGAGTCAGGGATTATGGCAGTCGCAATAGCTGCGATTACCATCGGAAACTCGGAGATACCACACAAAGAATCAATCAAGGAATTCAAAGGAGACCTTTCAATCATCGTGTTATCAGTCATATTCATATTGCTTGCTGCAATGCTGAGATTCGAGAATATGCTAAGCATTGGTTTGGGCGGGGTTTTGACCGCGCTATTTTTGATGCTTATAATTAGGCCTGCTGTAATTTTTAGCTCTACCCAAGGCTCTCGTTTAACTCTAAATGAAAAAATCTTTGCATCTGGGATCGGCCCTAGAGGTGTGGTTCCGGCTTCTATGGCGACGTACTTTGCTATCAAGCTTGGAAAACTAGGGGCGGGTGGTGGTGATGCGATCATGGGACTGGTGTTTATAACCATCATTCTCACAATCCTGATCCAGGGCACACAAGCAAGATATTTAGCTAAAAAATTGGATGTGATACCTATGGGAATATTAATTGTTGGTGCAGGAGGAGTGGGGCGACTACTAGCTGAACGCCTTGAAAAAAGAGGAGAGAGCGTTACAGTAATCGACACCAAAGAGGAGAACTGCCAAAAGGCAATTCAACTTGGGATAAAGGCGATCTTAGGTGATGGAGGGGATGCCGAAATACTCCAAAAGGCTGGAATAGAGAAAGCGAAGTTCTTAGTTGCTGCTACTGATAAAGATGACACCAATCTGCTAATATGCCAAGTGTCAAAAAGCAGATTTGGGATTGAAAATCTGGTCGCACGGGCAAATAATCCAGAAAATCTCCAAGCTTTCGAGGATTTGGGTATTAGAGCCATGAGCCCCATTCTGTCGACAGCAGTGATACTCGATGATATGATTGAACGCCCAGAACTGTTCTCGTTAATGGAAATAGGCAGAGGAGGCGACATAATCGAAGTCATCGTTTCAAATCCCAAGATAGTAGGAAAAAAGATAGCTGAACTCAAGCTACCAAAGGAATCCTTGATAGTATTAATCAGAGGTAAGGAAGGATATTTTGTGCCCAATGGAGATACAGTAATTCAACTTGGAGATTCGGTCACAATACTTGGAAGAGAAGAAAGTGTAAAAAAAGCTGTAAAGATTTTCGATTGAACCAAAATCCATTGTGAGTTAAAAAGGTTTTGAGGATAAACCTTTATAGATATCTAGTTGGTTGAGAGGTTAAAAGCGATTCTTCAAAGATAAAATGTCTTGATATAGGATATTTACTTATAGTTACACTATTTCATGACATCTAACAATGCTACCCTTTCCAATACAAGTTCTGGGATTTTATCTTCGCCAACAGCCCTAATTTCAGCTTCTGTGATATCAAAGGTCTTGATAAGCTTTCTTTTTTTGCATTCTGTGTAGTCAAGCACCAGTGCCTCATGGATGACAGTTTTCATCTCGGAGCTTGCTCCTTTTGTATCATCGCCCATTATAACGATTGCAACGGAGTTTTTGCCAGGATGAACGCCCATCGACATCGCCTGTTCAATCTGGCGCTTTCCGGAAGCATACAATAAAATCTCAATACCCAAGTCCTTTGCGATGTTTCTTCCTTCGTACAGGGCTTTCTTTGCCTTCTCGACAGCGAAGTTAATATGCTCTTTACTGGCAATCCGATCTGCGTCAAGCACTTGTATAATAACACGATATTTTTTTGACACTTCACGCAACATTCTGAGAAAATTTTCAACATCTTCTATTTGGACAACGCCGCTGATGATTTCTGTATTCATTCATACCTTACTTTTTATTTTATTTATTTTGATCTATTATGGCTTTTCATCTACGCTGACACCCAGTTGCTCCAGAATTCTTATGGCGATTCTGTTTCCAACCAGCTCACCAATCTTCTTGGGATCGGCATTTTTGAGTTTATTGAGGTCAGTGAAGCCTGCATCGTATAATCTGCGGGCTCTGATCCTTCCTACACCCCTTAGAGCGACCAGCTTAAGAAGATCTTGATTGATGCCATATTTGATCCGCATCACCAAGTGCCTTGTAGCTCTTGTAAACGGCAACCTTAAAAAAGCAGACAACTCTGCTGTGCTATGCATGAGCCATTCTGCCGTCTCCGTTAACGTACGAATATCTCCAGGCCCTATGCCGAATTTTGTGGTTATATCATTTTCCTCCACCTCATCGATCCAATCCAAGATCATCATTGTTGTCTTAACTTCGCCAAGAAACCACTCACCACCATCTGCGTAGATGAATTCATCATTGTGATCTTCTACAAAATCTTGTACCCATATATAATCTTTACTTCGCATGTAGAGCTTTCGCATATCGGGCGTTTTGCAAACCAGATGAAGCAGTGTAATCAAACTGGGGTCTTGCATGGACATCATTGCATTGATGATTATAGAAGCGGACAGGGGATCTATATACAATTTTGAGACCAGTCTCCCCAGTTGGGTGGCATGCAGCTCTCCGTTGGATTCTGTGGACATGCCCTCGTTTTCTAAAAATTCCAGCACAGCATCGATCACATGCTCTATGCTCCATTTTTCCTGCTGTGAGCCATAGAACGTTGCTTCTATGAAATCGAATAGTTCACTTTTAGATAGGGCAAAGCCAGTTGCAATGGTCGACAATATGTGTGTGCGCAGCGCGTTCTCGGTGCCAAGTTTCGACCAAATTCTCTCTGGATAAGCGAGTACATAGTTTTCCATTAACTCGTTCAATTCATCAAAATTTCTTGCGATAAGTAATGATTCACCATAGGGATCCAAGCCTGGGCGACCTGCTCGACCACACATTTGTTTTACCTCTAGAACCGGTATGGGAATCAATCCAAAGTTGAAATCATATCTCTTGTAATTCCTGATGATCACCCGTCTTGCTGGTAAGTTGAGGCCTGAAGCCAACGTAGGAGTGCAAGCTATTACCTTTATCAAGTTGGATCGGAAGCTGTTTTCTATAATCCGTCGATGCTCGCTCAGTAACCCTGCATGGTGAAAGGCTGCTCCTTTTTCGATACATGAAGCAAGTTTTTCGCATATGTCAGTCTCACCGACCTCTCGAATTTCTCCTGCTAAATTCATCAGACTATCCAGATCATCGGGATCGATCATATCTTTGATAGCCCTACCTAACCTTTTGGCCATACTCTCAGAGTTTCGGCGGGTATTAGCAAAGATGAGGCATTGCCCTCCCTCGCCTATGGTATCCATCGATAAAGCAATGGCAGCATCTTTGTTCATCGAATTAAGTTCTTTTTTTGCATTTACAAATTTGATGGCTCGCCCAAAAAGGACGCCTTCTCTCAATTCGACAGGACGCCAGTCGCTTTGGATAAGCTCTGCATTTAGCCATTCTGCCAACTCGTCTGCATTTCCTATGGTGGCACTCAGAGCGAGGATCTGGGACATTGGATTTAGCTTCATCAGTTTCGTCAATGTTATTTCCAGCGTGGGCCCTCTATCAGCGGAGTTGATGAGATGAATCTCATCGGCAACGATGACCGTAAGCTGGGACATCCAGCTTACCTCATTCCTGAGCAGCGAGTCCGCCTTCTCGGAAGTGGCTACGATAATATCATTGATGCCAAGCCACTCATCTTTCTGATCAAAATCACCTGTCGATATGCCTACCTTAATTCCCAACTTTTTGAATTCAGAGAATCTGTCGAATTTTTCTGAGGCAAGTGCCCTAAGCGGTACGATATAGAGAGCCTTTCCCCCACTTAGCACTGACTTCAGCATGGCAAATTCTGCCAAGAGTGTCTTGCCAGATGCAGTAGGAATGGCTGCAACCATGTTCTTTCCGTCCAGTAAGCCATGTAAGATGGCGTCTACCTGAGGCGGATACAGCTCATCGAACCCCGAATCTACATAAAATTGGATTAAGCTCTGGGGTAACTGATCGTACAGCTCGTTAATCTTCATTGGTTTAAACCAATGATCGAATCCGAGAAAAGTATTTCTCTCTAAAAAAGACTTATATCTTAAGGCTCATAAATAAATACCATCGAGCAGGTGTTATATTAATGCATTTCCAAAAAGCTATAACAAAAGTAGCAATCCTATTCCTAGCATTATTAATTCTATTTGTTATTGTAAAATTCATCGGAATATTGTTATACTTCCTCATCAGAATTTTGGCAATAGTCGTCATTATAGCGATTGGCATATGGTTTATACTATCGATCATTAAAAATTTATAAAAGAGATATGACGAGCAGAATATGAATGTAACAATAAGAAAAGAGGAAGAAAAGGATTATAAAAAGGTTTATCAAGTAAACTGTTTGGCTTTTCAACAAGAAAATGAAAGTAAACTGATTGAGAAAATAAGAAAAGGTAAAAACTTTATTCCTGAACTCTCACTTGTAGCGGAGATCGATGATAAAATTGTTGGACATATCATATTTTCAAGAATAAAGATCGTTGGCGATTCTGTCTTTGACTCTCTTGCCCTAGCCCCCATGGCGGTTATTCCTAAGTTTCAAAAACAAGGAATCGGAAGTAAATTAATTAAAAAAGGCATAGAAAAAGCGAAAGGAATGGGTTTTGGCTCTATAATTGTTCTGGGTCATAAAGAGTATTATCCAAAATTTGGATTTCAAAGGGCTTCAAAATGGAACATAAAATGTCCTTTTGAGGTTCCTGACGAAGCGTTTATGGCAATTGAATTAACTGAAAAAGCATTTGAGGGTAAGGCAGGGACAGTTAAATATCCCGATGAATTTATGGAAGCTGAATAAAAAAAATGCAGATGAAGATATGAAAAGGATCATCCTGTTGGTCGGATTAATTTCAATATTATTGATTAGTGGTTGTGTTATGCAACTTTCAGGTCAAGAACTAACCTTTGAAACTATCTCAAAAGGAAGTTACAGTGGTCATAACGAAAAAGGGGATTATGTAATAAAAGACTCTTCTGAATTGGAGAATCTATGGGATAAAATGCAATCTAGAGTTTCACCCACACCAATTTCCGCCATAACAGACCTTCCCGATGTCAACTTCAATGATGAAATGGTCATTGCCGTTTTTCAGGGCACTCATTCCACAGGGGGATATGCCATTGAAATCACAAAAATCGTTGAAAAAGAGAATTCTGTGGAAGTATTTGTTAAAGAAACATTTCCCTCACCAGATTCCGTGGTAACTCAGGCATTCACACAACCTTACCATATTATCAAAACAAAAAGAATTGATAAAGAAGTTGTATTTAGAAGGTAGAATTATCTCTATTAGAATATTCTCGATTAAAAGTCAACCGTTAACCATCACTTTTATAAATCCCCCGTCGAAATCTAAACTAAGGTTATGTCCTTTCCAAAGATTTCCAGAAGGAAACTTATTCTTGCAACATGTGCCATAGGAGCCAGCGCCATATTGGGCGGACTATACGCTTCCTTCAGCTCAAGGGAAAGCATTGCACCTTTAGAGCCTACAGGCGATACAAGTAAAGTTTATATCGTGAAGGGTAGGGACAGATCAGAATGCGTAAAAACTCTTTTGGAATATTTCTCTGATGACATTATGAAAGGCAAATCCGCTGCCATAAAAGCCAACTTCAATAGCCCTGATCCTTTTCCTGGCACCACCCACATAGAAACGCTGGAAGCGATTATTAATGTTTTAAATGAAGGGGGCATAAACGAAATCAACCTGGCTGAACGTAGCGGTGGTGGAGATACCAGAAGAAGCCTTGAAAATCTAGGCGTCTTTGATTTAGCCAAGAAATACGGTGTTAACGTAACAGTCCTCGACGAACTCGATAAAGACGGATGGGTTCAGATTCCTTCCGATGGAACCCATTGGATTGGAGGCTTTTCAGTAGCCAAGATATTTGTAGATTCACCTTTTACTATACAAACTTGCTGCCTAAAGACTCATCGATTCGGAGGGCACTTTACAATGTCCTTGAAAAACTCCGTTGGATTGGTCGCCAAACGTCTACCAGACAGCATCTATGATTACATGACAGAGCTCCATACTTCTCCTTTTCAAAGAACTATGATCGCTGAGATTAACCGATTTTACAACGTGGATATAATAATCGTGGATGCACTGAAAGCTTTTGTCAGTGGTGGTCCCGATAAAGGCACCACTGCTGAGCCCGGAGTTATGTTGGCAAGTATGGACAGAGTGGCAATAGACGCTGTGGGAGTGGCAATTCTGAGACTTTTGGGTTCAACCAAAGAGGTGATGAAAGGAAAAATCTTTGACCAGGAACAAATAAGAAGGGCTGCTGAACTTGGCATTGGAGTGAATTCTGTCAAAAAGATCGATTTGATTCCAGTAAATAATGATACCGTGGAAATTACCAATAAAATTAAAACAAAACTTCAGGAAAATATTTGATATTTTAAACTTAATAAAATTGGGTGTGTGATAAAAATGGAGAGTTCAAATAATGTAATTTGCCAGAGTTGCGGGATGCCCATGGCAAATGAAAAGAATTTTGGAACAAATTCAGATGGCAGTAAAAACGAAGAATATTGCCGATTCTGTTACCAAAAAGGAAAATACACTGATGAAGGCATTACAATGGAGCAGAAAATTGAAAAGAACATAGAGATTGCTAAAAAGATGGGAGTGCAAGAAGAGCGAGCGAAGGAAATGGCAAATAACATCATTCCAAAACTTAAAAGATGGCGAGATAATTAATTTTGTTCAAAAGTACGCCGGAAGAGTGCAATCTTGGAAAGGTCAAAGTGCTGAGTCTGTTATGGCCTTGGATTACTCGTTTATTTGTATATGTAACATTCCAATTTTTCATTCTTTTTTAGATAATTTGATTTAGTTTAATGTTTTATCGGTAAAAGAAATACTTTGAAGGCGGAATTTAAGAGAATATCTAATTTACCTTTTATCCGCTGTTGTGCTAAGTCGGTCTCTGGGGTCTAGGCCCGAAACCACCTATGGCAATACCATGTTTGTCTTTACCTTCTATCATAAACTTATTGGTTGACCGTTCTTTTAAATACCATGTTGATTCAAATTCATTTCCAACTTCATCAAATACTTCTTTTAAGGTTTTATTACCCACTATAGGATCTTCCTTTCTAGCCCAGTACTCAAGTATTACTTTTGTTTCTACTTTTGTTTCAGACAAGTTCACTAGGATGTCATCTAGCTTACTCTCAACTCTCCCTATATCAAATGGGACTCTTTCTATCTTCATACGTTCAAGCAGCACTTTTCTTCCCCACTCTTGGGCAGAGTCGCAGTATCTTAAGTAAAAGGCTAATGGAAATTTTTCTACTAATAATGGATTTAAATCAAACTCTAACTGCTTGTTAGGCGATCGCTTCCAGCTATGAAGGGCAATGGCCAAAGCAGCTTCATAAACCATCTGATCTAAATCATTATCGTCCCAACCTTGGCTACAAAGCATAAGAGCAGTGAGAGCCCCATGGTCATGTTCTTCGAGCAAACGCTTATGAATCCATTTCTCAAAATTTTTGGCTTTGCTTTTACTACTAGCTTTTTTAGCAAAACACTCTGATAGTCTGTCAATATGATCAATGTTGTCATTGGCCAAAAGAACCGAACTCCAGTCAAATTGGCTACTCATTTCACGGCCAATACTTGTTTTAAAGAAAGTCCTAACAAGGACTTCAAGCTTCTCTGCTGGGTAACCGACATCATGGTATATAGAGGCTATAAACCACGTCTTCAAATTAAGATTTTCATCTTTTTTTCCAATTAAGTCTAATGGCATTATATCCCCCCCTCTCCACTGACCAAGAATATAGTATCCAAGCACAAATACATGGAAAGGATGAACAAAATGGTCTCGATAATCAGCAATGAATTGAAGAGTACTCTCTCGTTTTTTATAATCATCGATATAACTTTTGAACTTCTTAGGAAAATCAAAACAGATATCTCCACAAAGATCCTTTATAGTGGCTGTCGTAATATCGGCTATAACATCTCCTCTGGCACTCCTAACTCGAGCAGCCCATTCATTCAATCTTTTACCGACTATTTCAAAGTAGTCCATCTTTACATACTCCCTGTTAAAAGATCCAAAATCTTACTTCCGTAAAGCTCTACATATGAAGAGCCAATTAATCTAGCATTATTTATAGCAACAGCTACCTGAGTCCCAGACGTCTCCAAAGCATGAAGTTCAGCATCAGTAAAAAAATGTCTTTTAGTACAGTGTAAGTACAAAAGACCATATACCCGATGTTCAAATATTAGGGGAAGGCAACCTGTGGTTTTTATATGGTGGTTAAGGGCAGACCTGCTTCCCGTTTCACTATTGGGGTCATCGACATCTAGTGAATCAATAAACAAATGATCTCCTGACGTGGAACCTTTCTCTATTAGCCTCCATTTTTCTACAACAGCCCGTCCTAAGCCTTTAGGCCGAATTGGCATAGAACCAAGAACATTTTCTATAGTCCATAATTTATAATCCTTTTTATCTTTTTGCCGTGGTTGTTGTCTTCGATGATACGTTTCTTCCCATATCTTCTCAAATTCATCATCAGTTAGATTATCAGATCGATCAATAGGTTGGTTTGCAACATAGAGTACTGGAAATACTTCATTATTTTTGAGACCATCCCGTAGTCTTATTCTAATCCCTTCAGCAATCTTTGAAGCGATCAATTCAAAATTGCTTTCGGCAGCCATAAGTCGTGCAACCTTTTGAAATTCTTCAAATTGTTCTGCCTGCCTTTGAAGGCAGGCAACAGCTAACTGTGTAGCATAGGTTCTGGCCAAATGTTCATCATTTTCACTGAATTCATCTTTCTTATGGAAATTCAGCACACCGAGAAACTTGCCAAAAGCTACAACAGGAACTGCAATCTCACATTTGGGTATTTTTGCGCTAGACGTATACTTCTCCCATTGCTCATACAAACACCTATAGCGATCGGCGGTTTTTTTAACAGCATCTAAGAATTCTCTGACTTCGCTACCTCTCTTCTTTTTCTTTTTTATATAATCTTCTAATTGTTTCCATTGTCCCTTTGTCTTTTCAGCAGCATCACTCTCTTTTTCCCAAGGAGCATTTTTACTAAAGGCGTTCGAAAAAAATGATTTACTAACCTTGGCTTTTGGTTCGAGATATTTGAGATAGTTTTCCCATATCTCTGCCTTCTTTAGCCAAATATTTGTTTCTTCCTGTAATCTAGCTATAAACTCTTTAAAGACTTTTTGTGTTGATATATCATTAAAACAAATTCTTTGCTCAATAATTTGATTTTCACTAACACCCTCTTTCAATTTTTGGAGAAATTCATTGTTACTCTCTTTTTTAGCCTCTTCTTCTTTGATACGTGCTATCCTTGCTACTAGGCCGACTATGCAATCCATTCGTGAAGGTTCATTAGGATCGTAGTATACTCTCCTTGCTAATTCTGGTGCCTCATCTAATCCTGGCCCTATTATCCAACCAGGCGTATAAACAACGCTTTGATCTTGCCAACCCCTAAGTCTAAAACGGGCATCCTCAGCTTTAATCCTTTTTTTTGCCTCTTTTAGAATCGATTTAATTGGGCTGGCTGGCTTGATAACAGCTTCTATTAAGATTCTGGTTAAGTCATTTTTGGTAGTTTCTTTATCTTTAATCATAGCATACTTAACTTTTCTTCAAAAGTGTTCGATCGATTTCGCACAACTCCTCATATCCGAAATTGATTCGCATATCTCTTCAAACTGGTTTTTATACTCAAACTGTCTATTCATTTTCATCTTTTAGTACCTAAAAATTATCTAAAGAAATTTTTATATTGATAAGTTAGTTCTTTCTTGCTTAAAACTTTTTGCTTAAATAGTTCTAGAGTCCAATAGTATAAGATCTCGTTTCAATCGCTAATATCTTGTCATAAAATTAAAAAGACACACTAGAAAATAACAAACCTCCCAAAAGACTAAAATGCGATGGATACAGATGGTGTGACTATAAAAGCACTCTCTCATAAAAAGATTCTTACTTTTTTTGTAACATCCAATCACCAACTTGGTTGGCTGAATTTGAAGTTCTGCCGAAGGCACAATTTGGGAGAGCTCTATAGCAAAAAAAGTCAAAGTGCTGAGCCTGTCTTTTAAATTTGCTTATTTTAATAGGTGAATGGTTGTTTCAATACTTTTTTATTGGATGTTGCGTTGCGACCATCAAAATCAACTAGGAAAAAGTTTTAGTGCTCTTTGTAGGTTAATATCTCTAAAAGGCCAAGAAGATGTAAAATGATTGATGTAGATAATGTAATAGATGATGTAATAAATGACCCTAATATCATAGCGAGTTTGGATGAAAGGGAAATAGACAAATGCTTGGGAAAGGTAATCTCAATTTTGAAGAAAGAAAAGGCATTGGTGGAATTGGATGGAGACCTGGCATTCGTAGGAGATACCCATGGAGATTTCGAGACGGCGAAGTCTGTAGTGAAGAGATTTTTTGATGAGGGATATTTAGTTTTCTTAGGTGATTATATAGATCGAAGCCCAATGAAATGGGGCTCCATATACAATGTAACTTATTTGCTCTTCCTAAAATGCCGCTATCCAGAAAAAATCTTTCTTTTAAAAGGAAATCATGAATGCAATTACGCCATCCCCTGTTTCCCTTATGAATTTGAACGAGAGGTAATCCAAAGATACGGTTCTCATAGATTGCATAAAAAATATGTTGAAGCATTTTCATCAATGCCGTTGATGGTTCTTGCAAAAAATGTTTTCGCTTCACATGGAGGAATTTTGAAAGGAGCAAATTTAGAGCGGTTGAGAAAAACAGGAAAAAATGATTTAACATCTATCGAATCAATTGTATGGAGCGATCCTGTCCTCTCAACAACTTTTAGAGGAGCGGGCGATCCATTTAATGAAGAGGATTTAACCAAATTTCTAGATGGGATAAATGCTAGGGTATTCATTAGGGGACACGATTACAGTACATTAGGAATTTCTATATATGGAGATAGGTGCCTCACCATATTTTCATCTCGTAGATATAAAGAAATGGGGAATGCAGGAATTTTGGTGGCTAGGACTAAGAAAGAAATATCCAGCACTAGTGATCTCATCCTTGAAGATTTTTTCACTGGAAAGTGGATTAACTATGAGGCGGCAAGGAGATGAAGGGGAATAAAACTTATGTCATACAAAAACACGATGCAACACACCTTCATTATGATATGCGATTAGAAATAAATGGTGTTTTGAAAAGCTGGGCTATTCCTAAAACGCCGCCAACGGAAAAGGGGATAAAACGCTTAGCAGTACAAACCGAAGACCATGCCATCGAATATGCAACTTTTGAGGGTATCATTCCTGAAGGAAGTTATGGAGCGGGCTCTGTTGAAGTTTGGGATAAAGGAACACTTGAAATTGAAGAAAGAGAGAAAGATAAACTCGTTATCCGTATATATGGAAACAAATTGGAAGGTAGATACTGTCTTATACGATTGAAAGGGCAAGAAAAGAACTGGCTTTTCTTTAAATGCTAGACAAAAACGAGTTCTGAAACAAACACTAAGATTCATTAATGGTGCATATTATAATTATTTATTGAGGTGATCTATATGCCAATTGTAAACATTGAAACATGGCCTTTAGACAAAGCAAGGAAACCCACCATCATAAAGAAAATAACAGAAGTTTTCACAGAAATGGGGATTCCTGCAGAAGCAGTGACTATTATAATTCATGAAACAGAGCTGGATAATTGGGGCAGTGCTGGTGAGCAACACTCTGTGAAGTTTAGAGAGTTAAAAAAGTGATTTGCCTTCAATTAAGTTAAGTTATCTTTTTCAAAAGTACGCCGGGAGAGTTCTATAGCTGACAGGTTAAAGTGCTGAGTATTTTATGGCCTTGGGTTACTCGACTTATTCATGTATGCAATTTTTGAATTTGCTTATTAATAGGTGAATGCGATATTACTATATCGCATCATGGAAGACAATTATAGTTTAATTAAACTATATGCAATTTTGGTCTTTTTCAATCTTTTTTTGAAGGATTTGTATAATATTATAGCCTTTTTAAAATTATTTTACCATAACTTAATAGCTGGAATGCAGTTGTTATAAATGCAGCAATTTGCATCGGTGAACTGTGTGCAGGTAATCGTTCCCCCTGTCACTTCAATGCTGGCCGCATGTATTATCTGTGGATACGAGCCTGTTAAAATCGTGTAATTGTATGTCTGGCATGCTCTTAATATGAAAGATTCGTCAAAGGTTATGTTATGGTAGTCCCCACTGTAACCAGTCCATGTTGCAGTTGTACTCCATGTCGAATTCCATATTTTAACGGATTCTGCATGTCCACCGGTTCCAGCACATGGATAGGTGTACATCTTTTGAACTGTAATATTTTGATTTGGGATTATTGTCCCATTATAGACTCCCATTAAGCTCGGATACATATAGGATGTAGAGCCTGTGTCGAAGATCATTTCTAAAGTCTTTGCAGTATCGTTAACCCAAGTAGAGTTTATCATCCCACTCGTATCGACAGTATGTGTACTGATCGTGTAGCTTGTATTACTATCGAGTCCAGTTGCATTGTAATAGTTATTAGACACATTTGTTCTCCAAACCCCATCCAAATACACGATAACATGGCTAAAATCGGGATCAGTTGGATTAATCCATGTCCAATTAATCCATGTATATCTTACAGATGATTCGTTTAGCTCCATAACACTTGCTGGTGGTGTTGGATTAATGCTAAAAGTAGCAAGATTCTCTGCCTCTTCACGGTTATATTCTGTATCCCAAGATACAATATCTATATAATATACTCCCTTATCTGCTCCCGTACTATCCCACGTATTCCCATAGTTTCCGTCTCCTGCTGCACCGTCGCCATGTGCTCCATCGTCGAAGAGTTGCAAATTATAAATAACGCTTTCGTCTGGATGCTGGATCGTTGCCTCTACCTCATTAAGGCTTGCAGTACCTATTCTTGCGAGAATCGTGAAGCATGTACCATCAACTCCAGAAGTTGGTGTGACATTAACATGTGATTCTGTCCAAGGCTCACGAGGTTCAGATGTATAGCTATCATTGGTATTTGTTGTAAAGAGATAAGTCCCAAATACCTTATCATAATATATGCTTGTATTTATCTCATCGGTGACCGGAGATACATCATTATCAGTCAAAACATAACCGCTTTCAACTTCTTGTTCTTGAGTTGTATAATCTGTCTGTCCAATATATAACGAGGAGGCAACCGTTACTTTTCCTTCAAATGGTATGCCAATTATTTGTAGGCCCCAGTTTAATGCCATAGTTTCGTCTACTTCCATCGTGAATGTGAAGCTATTAGAATTAGTTAATGTGGTTGAGCGAGAATGCTCAATAGATGGTCCTCCCGTGAATAATAGTGTGGATTCATATTCTGTTTTGTTCATCTCTTCATCATCTATGTAATTGTCAAACCCCATATCAAGAGCCAGTACCCGGGACTTCCAAGGTTCTTCCACATTTTCATTGATCCATTTTCCGGTCCTTGTAAATTCAGAAGAACGAACGACCCAGTATCTATACACTTTGTCATGATCAATGAGTTGATGATGGGGGTTGGTTTCATTACCAAGCCATGTCGTCCTATTAATAAATTGGTAACATATAATCCAGTTCTCACCAAAGAAAATATCCCCGTAACCAGGACCCATTGCACCAGGTTCTTCTGATGAAGGGGTTTCGATTCTATCTGTCGTTTCAAAGTTAATCTCAACCCCGCCAGATATGGTGTTAGACGTGTTTACTTGCCTTGAGTACTCAGGGCCGAGTCCAAATAAATCAATTGCAGCTTCTACTTCGTAGGATTCTGAGGTTCCCAAATCAAATTCAGATCCAATAGTGAAACTCTTTGACTCTTCTATGTAAGAATAGCTTCCATCCCCATTTGGGTCATGCAAAACCATGTATACCATGTAGGGTATCGTTGTATTTCCTTCATCAAGAATTTCATCTTCCACTATTAAAACCGTGAAGTTGATGTATGAATAGTCGTAGTATGGTCCGTATGTTCCAACATCAAGCCATCCGGTATCCCAGTATTCAACGGTTATTTTTATCGTTCTATTTCCAAATGTTGCATCTGAGGAAACGCTAAGATTGAATGGAGCTTGTTTACTACCATACCTATCTATGGTACCTAGATACTTTGATGTAGAATTGCTACCCGATTCTATAAAATAACAGCCATTTGGGTCTAAAATATCTACATGAACATACGTATCCTTAGCCCAATCATCTCCTTGGACCTCTGATACGGTTAAGTTCAATACGCCACTTTGTCCTTGTTTTATCTGAGTTGGCTCAACCGTTTTGTTGATGACCTCAAGGTCTGGCTGCCCTAATCCCATTGGCTCAATCGTTTTATTTGCTGTTAAATTTGTATTTTTAATTTCTGAAATCTCATTAGTTAGTCTATCATTCAACATTTCATCTTGGGTATCACCTGTTGGGTTCACTGGATTATTCGCTGCTATAGCTATACCGTTAAGTGAACTGAACACAACTGCCAAAATTATAAACAAAGCCCAAAACCTTGCGATTTTGTTTTTCATCTGCTTGCCCTTCTAAGAGAATTATATTTTTGGCCTTATAGAGGGCATCCGTCTGAACAAACATAAATCTTTTCCTAATCGGTAGTTCTGCTAAAAAACGTTGTGGATGAGAGACCGTAATTCCGTAGGCAGTCTTATTGGAACTAACAATCGATGATTCTAAAGCACGTCTTATTGCATATCTGTAAAAATGTTAGCGATATTGGATAGATATTGTTCATCTTTTACAAATTGGTTTGGATAAAATGTGGACTTATACACTCGAATCTCTTGGTTTATTTTTCCGCTTTCCTTTTATACTATAGAATTAAGTAAAGGCAATATAACTGCAAAAGCCTATATATAAAGTTACTAATTTATGTTTGATGAATACTCAGGGTGTTATTGCTCAGAATAAAGTAGATGAGATATACACTAATATTCAAGGACGGTTGAATAAAAAAGATAAATTAGAAAAAAATGTAAAATTGGCAGGGATTAGTCTCTTTGTCTCTTTTTTTATCATATATACTCTTGTTATTTTTGTTAGTTCTTTCACCGTAAGTTTATTTTTGATAAGTTGCATAATACCTGGGATCTTTTTAGTATTTTACATAACATCTAATAGAAAGTCTGATAAAATAAAGATAGCTGATTTTGAGAAGATTTTCTACGAACTCCAAAAACTTAGAAGAGACCTTATTGGGTATGAACTCTTCATTAATGCAAAAGAAGATATTCATAGTTGTGTGTTATTTTTAAATGATATTATTAACAAATACAAAGATCTGGAATTTGTAGACGATGTTCGAGATAATTTGAAGAAAATTGAGAAGGTACTTAGGGAACAAATACATCCCTTTATCGAGACAGAAGATAACCATCAAGATACTAAACAAGTGGAACTGGTAAGGAGCTATTTGAATCGTGTATCAATTCACATCTATAAAAAAAACCTAACACAAGTTCCAGAACTTAACACTGAATCAATTAAGGAAGTACCTACGCCATTCAACCACTTTATACCACTATCAATACATCGACTGCTCATACATGAAATTTTAGAATATACAAAAAACCGTCCAGTAGAGAGGTATTTACTTATTTTTTCGCTAACATCCTTATTTGTTATATTACTTGTAAGATCGTTTATAGCTCAAGAATGGGCAAGTATAAAAGAGGATTGGGATAAAATTGTAGGTGCTTCTGCCCTTATCACCTATGGTATTGGGGAATTTATAAAGTCAGAATATATGAAGGGTAGTAAAGAATAAAAAAAATCCCTGACCTCTCTTTCCCATTTACTTACTTTTAATGTAAGTTTCTTACTTTACTTTCAAAGACGTAACACAGCGAAAATTAAAGTGAATTAATCGGTTTTGGAATTTTCCTCGTTTATTCGCTGTCAAGTTCATTTAGCTTGCAAAGTTCAAGTCTGGTCAGAGGAGAAGAAGTGACAGGTTGATGAAAATCAATACTTATCAATGACTTCTTTTTCTGTTTCATAATTACAGAAACGGCATTTGTAAAATTTTTTAATGTTGTATATTTTACTGTCCATATACTCTCCAGTTGCAACTACTCTAGATGGTTTGAATTCTTCATATGCAAATTTTCTTCTGCACTCCTCACATGTTCTATTCCTATAAGCCTTGAACAAAGAAAGTAATATTCCAACCCAAATTATTGGAATTGCCATTGCTAGAAATGGTAAAACCATTTTTAATACAAAAAAATCAATTGTTAAATAAATAGAAATCAAAGAGGGTATAAGTAAAGTAATATATCTCATAGGTTTATCAAAACTGAGTATTTTATCACCTAAAAACAAAATAAGATTATCCAAAAGGTTATCGGTTGGTATATTGAACTGCTTATTTTCACTAATGTCAACTTTTGCCCCATCACCATAAAGATTAACCTGTTTGGCTTCAGGGGATCCATTTATTGTATGTGAATGAATATCTCCTGTTTTACTTTTTTCAATAATTAGGCCGCCAGGACTTTTGTCAATTATTTGTTGTTTAATAGTTACAGAAAACATCGAATTAAACTCTTCTTTGTTTTCAACTAAGTCCTTACCATAACTTGTTATTTTAGCAGAAAGGAATATTGATCCCATAACTTTTAAAAGTTCAATGTATCCTTTCTCCTCAAGATATAATACATTTGAATCTAGTTTATTATCTGGTATTCCTATTTTTTCTTTCAAGAAGTCTCGATTAATGAAACTAGCTGGTCTCTCTTCATCTTCAGCATATAATATTTCCAAAATCCTTTTCCTAATTTCTTTGTTTTCCACAATTCAGAATTAATTTTAATATTTAAGATGTTTTCGATGCATAAGATTGGACTTAACAACTATTAATCGCTTAATTGCTTCCTTAAAAGCTAATATTTCAATTTTTATTTTCTTCTTTACGTTTATTTTCCATATCCTCAAAATTTTCTGTATCCTCCAAATTATCAATAAATTTTTCAATAAGATTTTTATTATATTTACCTGATGGTGAAAACTTTATTCTTTCTTCCCAAGCCATTTTTACCCTATATAAACATTTTATTAAGTTCTCCAAATAATTAGGATAACTATCACTATTAGATACATACGTGAGATAAAACATTAAATAATAGATTCTCCATAATCTTTCTAAAATCATACATTTTCCCTTAGTAAATTCTATATAAATCTTAAGTTCTGAATGTTTTTTATGGGGATGAAATAAATGATCATTAAAACGACCTATTGCCATCAATATACTTTCTTCATCAGAACTTCCAATAGCAATTCCACTAGTTAAAACACTTAATATTTCGGTATAAGCTTCTGTTAGAATATAAAAAATCCGGAACCCTCTTTTTATTTCGTCATATGTTTTATTATTGAAAATACCTGTCTTTTTTGGTTGTAGCGATACTTTTAGATATAATTTTTTTTCCAAGTTTTTTAATTCGGAAGAACTAGATAAATACTCCTGATAAAGATGCATAAAATCTTTAAGTTGTTTAGCAAACTTGTTGATCTCTTTGGTTTGAAAAGATTGATTTTGAAGATATTGCATATATTCATTGATATACTCTGCTAACTTTTCTTTCCTAAAAATTAGCTTATATTGAGTATAAGGTAAAATAAATGGAATCATAAGTATAGCTAACTCCAAATAAGCAGGAGAACTTACTTTGGCAGCCAAAAGTCCAGTCCAGTACCCTAGAAAAGCAAATAAAGGAGAAATTACCGTTATGTTATAAAGAAATTGTCTAATAAAAAAATCAGATATAATAAATAAACCAAAGAAAACAGCAATGATTAGTAATATATAAGATCTTAATGTTAGTCCATTTATTGCCAAATCAGCTGGAATAACTAGACCTAAAATAACAATCAATCCATAAATCCGATTTCTAATATTTTTTGGTAATTTCATTTCTTTATCGGCGTTTATAGATGAAAGAAGGATTCCCATACTAACGGCTTTAAACATTGATCCCATAACAGCTAAAAACCAAAGAGCTTGTAATAAAAACTGTAATAATTCGTTCATAATTTTCTTATCCTCTAAAGAATATGTCTACCTTATATCTGCCTTTAATTTACTTTATCTTTCTTAAAAAACGACTTTAATCTATTTATAACCATTTTCTCACTTTTGATGTAAGTTGCTTACTTTACATTCAAAGATGTAACACAGCGAAATTTAAGGTGAATTAATCGATTTTGGAATTAGGAAATAGTATTTTAGATATAAAAACCAGTATTACACTATATGGTTGAAGAGTCCTTTGTAATAGACGAAGAGAATATGCTCACAGAAAAGACTTTAAGAGTTTTCATTAGCTATTCTAATAAGGATAATGAGGTTGCTAGGCTTATAAAAAGAGAATTTGATAATTATGAGATAAGGGCGTTTCTTGCACATGAGGACATAGAAGTTGGGCAAGAATGGAGAGGTATAATCCTAGAAAATTTGAAGAAGTCTAATATTTTTGTTGCTATTTTATCTGAGAATTTTATTAATTCAGAATGGACTAATCAGGAAGTTGGTTTTGCTATATGTAAAGGCGATTTAATCGTTACTGTCTCTATAGACGGAACAGGACTTTATGGATTTTTGGAGATGTTTCAGGCATTGAGAGAATTTGAATCACGAGATCTAACCAATCCATTTGTTTGTCAAGATCTTGTTTTGGAAATTCTTAAAATCAGTGCAACTAAGGAAGATTTAAGAGACGACTTAAAGGATAGTTTAATAAGAAGACTGGCTAAACGAAATAAATACGGAAGGCCACATCCAGATTCATACAGAGATTCAGAAAACTACTTTGGGTTATTATATTCATTAAAACCATTTACTAAAGATCAAATTAATGAAATTGTAAAAAGGTCTATTGAGAATAACCAGATATATGGTGCAAGTGGATGTAGGGACATATTAAAGGATTTACTTGAAGAGTACGGTACCCATATCATATCAGAAAATAAAAGTAAGCTATCGGGATTGATAACTAGATAGCACTTTATGTTGACCTAGAATCTATTTTGCTATCTTTTTTAGTTTCTTGCCCATAAAAAAGATGATATGCGCTTCAAATGTAACCAAAATCATAAGTAAGCGCATATAGATGAATTGGTAGGCATAAAAGACGCTAGAGAAGTAAAATCAAGCTCTTTTACAATACTAACTACATAGTGAGATAACTGCTTATTATTAGCAACTGAATTAGCACCTGAATTAGCTGAATTAGCTGCTGAATTAGCACCTGAATTAGCTGAATTAGCACCTGAATTAGCTGAGCTATCTGCTGAATTATCTACTAGGTAGGTGCTAATGAGGTGGTGAATTAGGTGCTCAATTAGGTGGTAGGTAGGTGGTAGGTAGGTGCTCAATTAGGTGGTA
>CAYZWV010000010.1:0-26206 GCA_964482255.1 uncultured Methanocellaceae archaeon | reverse complement strand
CGACAACTCGGTCTTCAGCCGAGCGCTCTCCCGGACTGAGCTATCCCAACCAATTGGAACATTTAATGTCCTTTTACCTTGAACACAATTTTTCAAGGGTCTCAAACCAAACCTTTGAACCTTGGTTTCTCATATTTACTTCTGAAATATTTCAGAGCAACGTCCTTAGGATGGGCCCGATGCGATTTGAACGCATGGCCACTCGGTTATGAGCCGAGCGCTCTAACCAAACTAAGCTACGGGCCCATATATCGAGATATATCTTACCCATTACTTAACTTTTATCGACTAAAATTTGTCGATACGCCTTTATAGATACGCCGCCAACAGGACTTGAACCTGTGACATTCTGGTTTCTGCTTTTTTATTTAAACCTCCTCTTCTGCCTCCAATTTGCAAAAGGAAAGTGTTTCTGCCATAACAGAAACAACCTTTTAACAAGAGGTTGATTAACAGCCAGACACTCTACCAACTGAGTTATGGCGGCCTAAGCAAGACAGAGTGTTAGATTACAAGAATAGTTGTCGTTTAACTTAAGCTTTTTGAGATTCTATCTAATCTTTGGATCAGCGATCTCACATTTGGTCCGAATTTGGCTTTGAACTTCATCATATTTTCAGTTGTTATGGCACCGTGAAGTGAAGGCTCTACAAGACCTTCATGCTCTAGCAATCTTAGAGAATAGCGCACCTTATGTTTTGGAAGACTGGTCTCCTCTGCAAGTTTTAATATCCCAATCGGCTCTTCTCTCATCACCGTTTTTAGGATTATCAAGTTGCGTTCTAGCAACTCCAGTTCATGTTCTAATTTATCTGTCAGCATGGAAACACCATATCTGTATAACCTATATCATGAAAACACCATATCTATATACTTATATCAATAGGTAACATCTATTTACTTGTCATGAACGTCAGGGTACGATCTTCAAGGATCAAAGGAGACATATATGCCCCTATGTCCAAGAGTTACACTCATAGGGCAATATCGATTGCAAGCCTTGGAGAGAGATCTACTATCAAGTATCATCTTCTCTCGGGCGATACGATGGCAACTGTCCAAGCCTGTGAAGCACTTGGAGCTACCATAGAGAGTCGTGAAGATGTTCTAAATGTGGTAGGAGTGGGCGGTAGACCGAAGACGCCGGACGATGTAATATGTGTAGAAAATTCTGGTACATCTCTCAGATTTATGACCGCCGTAGCAAGTCTAATAGAGGGTACAGCGGTTTTAACTGGTGACGCTTCTCTAAGAATGCGACCCAATTACCCACTGCTCAAAGCGATCAACGACCTTGGTGCAAAGGCATTCTCCACCAAAGATGATGGAACTGCACCAATAGTCGTGCAAGGCAAGCTTCAGGGTGGGGAGACAATCGTGGACGGATCTATCAGCTCTCAATTCATTTCTGGATTGCTGATGGCCTGCCCATTCGCCGAGAAGGATACGGTGATAAAGGTTGATGGTGAACTGATATCCAAGCCTTATGTAGAGATGACCCTTGAGATGCTAGAAAAGACAGGCGCTAAAATCACAACTGATTTCAAGGAATTTGTGATTCCATGTGATCAAGCCTTCGATCTCAGATCATACGTAGTTCCCGGGGATTTCTCATCTGCGTCATACATACTTGCTGCTACGGCAATGACAAACTCAAAGTCGAGAATGCGCAATCTGTTTCCTTCTAAACAAGGCGATGTTGCAATCATTTCAATACTGGAAAAGATGGGCGCGAATATATCGTGGGACAGGACCAACGGTATTGTAAACTTGGATGGAGCTGATCTAGAAGGTATAGAAATTGACGCAGGAGACATACCAGATCTAGTTCCCACCATTGCGGTTCTAGGCGCCGTAGCAGATGGAACAACCACGATCAGCAATGCAAAACATCTTCGATACAAGGAGACGGACAGATTATATGCGATGACATCTGAGTTGAGAAAGATGGATGTAAAAATAGAGGAGAGAGCCGACGGAATGAGTATTAAAGGGACGAGATTACATGGCGCAAAACTACATGGCTACCATGATCATCGAATCGTCATGGCATTAACGATAGCAGGATTAGTGGCAGACGGAGAGACCATAATTGATAATGCTGAATTCGCAGAGGTATCCTATCCGGGCTTTTTCGACGATCTATATGGCATGGGCGCTAACCTTGAGGTGGAGTAAATGAGTGGAAACTCTTTTGGAGAGATTTTTAGGATTACGACCTGGGGTGAAAGTCATGGAAAAGCTGTGGGCATAGTACTGGATGGTTGCCCTGCTGGACTGGAGCTATGCGAAGCTGATATTCAGGCTGAGCTTAATAGAAGACGTCCCGGTCAAAGTATTTTGACCTCTCCCAGAGAGGAGGCGGATAAAATAGATATCCTTTCTGGTGTGTTTGAGGGTAAAACGACCGGAACCCCGATCTCAATGTTAGTTCAAAACGTGGATGTCGATTCCAGCAAATACGAATCTTTGCGAAATACTCCTAGACCTGGTCATGCAGATTTCACCTATGAAAAGAAGTATGGCTTACGAGATTGGAGAGGAGGTGGAAGATCCTCTGCTAGGGAGACAGTTGCAAGGGTGGCTGGAGGGGCAATAGCAAAGAAACTGCTCAAATCGCAAAAAATTGAGATTATGGGTCATGTGACCCAAATAGGCGAGGTTTCCATCGAGGCGGTCACATTAAATCAACTTCGAGAGAGCGTGGAACAAAACATAGTAAGATGCGCAGATATTAAAACTGCAGAAAGCATGCTTCAGTACATCAAAAAATTGCAAGCAAGTAAAGATAGCGTTGGAGGCATCGTAGAGATAATCGCATTGAACGTACCAGCAGGTGTAGGCGAGCCAGTGTTCGATAAGTTGGATGCCGATCTAGCAAAGGCACTGATGAGCATAGGGAGTGTAAAAGGCATTGAGATAGGTGTTGGATTTAGATGCGCAATGATGCGAGGAAGCGAGATGAATGATCCGTTCTTGCTTAGAAAAGGGGTGGTTATGACTGAGACCAACAATGCTGGTGGCATCTTGGGCGGTATATCAAATGGTATGCCTATAGTGTGTAGAATAGTGGTCAAGCCCACACCGTCCATAGAAGAAACCCAGAAAACGGTGGACTTAGTCGATAAAGAAGAGAAAGTAATTCAAATAAAGGGAAGACACGATCCATGCATCTGTCCGAGGATAGTTCCTGTGGCAGAGGCGATGGTAGCTCTTGTTCTAGCGGATCATATGATCAGGGGAGGTTTCATTCATCCAAGTAAATAAAATCTGGATATTAATCATCGTTATTTTATTAATATCCATAGGATCTTTGGGATGTGTTGAAACAGAGCCGATGCCTGTACCCACATCAAATCCAGCGCCAACTCCTGCTCAAACACTACCCCAGAGAACGACACCAGCTCCAACACCTGCTATTACACCAACAACAGAGTCAACATTACCTTTAGCACCCGATTTTGAGCTAATAGATGCAACAAGTGGCGACGTAATCAGCCTCAGAGATTACAGAGGCAAGGTAGTTTTGTTGGACTTTTTTGCGACTTGGTGTGGAGCATGTGGAGCTACAATCGACAATGACTTAGTGCCGCTATATAAGCAATATGAAGACCGAATAATAGTACTCTCTGTCGACATTAGTGACCCAGACCTTACTAACACGGATCTTCAGGCTTTCGCAAAAGAACACGATATGGGATGGCCAATACTGATAGGCTCCTCTACGACCGTTGCCCAAAGCTACAAAATACAGGTTTTACCAACCATATACATCATCGATGAGGACGGAGTAATCAAATACTTTCATCTGGGATCTCCTGGGACCGAAATTCTCAAAAGCGAGATAGACAGTTTGTTATAGTAACGTCGGATGGTGATTTAATTAATGACTGACCTATCGCCTTTGGTAGCATTTTCTGCTGGCGTTCTAAGCATATCTTCACCCTGTGTACTTCCACTAATTCCAGCGATAATGGCATACTCGACTGGGAAGGGACGATTTAGACCAGTTTCTATTGTCCTAGGAATAGCCCTAGCCTTTACCCTCATGGGCGTGGCAGCGTCAGCATTGGGCCTGGCTTTCATCGGCTATATTTATTACATGAAAATTATCGCTGGAATCATTATCGTTTTTCTTGGGATATACATGCTATCTGAAACGCTTGAACAGAAAGTGCTAGAGCTTAAAAGCAGAATACCAATAAGATTCAATTATTCTGCACCATCAGGGAATGTTTTTGGGGGGTTTGCACTTGGCCTATCGCTCGGCATAGTGTGGATACCTTGCGTAGGACCTATACTTGGAGCCATATTATCGATGGTCGCAGTAAGAGGTAGTGTCTCCTATGGTGCTTTACTGCTATTTATATATTCACTTGGATTTGGAGTTCCAATGCTAATCATCGCCTATTCTTCTGCATTTTCATCTAAACGTCTCAGCATATTAGTGCGATACAACTCAATCTTGAAACGAATCGCTGGAGTTGTTTTAATTTTAGTGGGGATTTATATGATGCCCATACCCATACAAATTTGACTCAAACTTGTATAATCGACTTCATTGAATTTAAGAGAACCAGAACCGACAGACGATAAATGCACCAAATGGTTTAAAAATCCTGGATAGCATCCCTTCAAACCGCTCAAAATATTTCAGCAAAAAGCTTGGCGTATTGGGGGGGGCAAATAGCGTCGTTTTACATTTCATATTGCCAAAAAATCGCTTGAGTTCCAGAATGCTGTAAAATCTGGCATTTTCAAATATGGTTTTATTAAGTAACGATTTCGTTCGCCTTTCAAAAGCCCACAAGCTCCATCTATTCAATACTCCAACGACGATTCTGCCGTCTTTTTTTAAAACCCGTTTCATCTCAAAAATTGCCTTTTCTGGATCGAGAAATTCAAATGTGGTCACCAATAAAACTATATCAAACTGACCATCGTTGAACGGCAAGCTCTCGGCATTAGCGAGTATAAACTTTATATCTAACCTCCTTCTCTTTGCTTTATCTCTTGCAATTTTTAGCATGTTCACTGAAGAATCTATGCCTACTACTTCCAACCGCATACTTGCAAGCTCTATCGAATAATTTCCAGTACCACAGCCAATATCTAAAACGGTTTCTCCTGATTTCTGCTCCGCAAGTTCGAATATTAATTCCTTCTCCAACCTGTTTGCATAAGCTCCCAGAGGTGTTTGGTACCAAACGTCGTACTCGCTTGCTATTTCATCAAAGTTCATCTGATTGCCCCTTACTTTGATTTTATACTCAGCGTCTTATCCCGCCTATCGTCTATCTATAATGTGGTGACAACCCTTGTCGCCCCCATCCTGAAAACAGCCTCATGAGCCATCTCCACAACATCGAATAGCTCGCCCACGTTTTTCGCCTCAATGGTGGTGGACATTGCCCCTGCCTCATATTTTACGTTAGCCCTTTTCAACGCTTCCAGCGCAGCCTTTACATACTTGCTTATGCTCACATCTTTGCCTAAAGGGATTACGTTTAACTCTGCTATAATCATATATACTCCTCCATTCTACCTATTCTTTAAGATATTAGGATCGACACTATGATATCTGCCCCTGCCCATTATTGCTATCTCCTTCATCAGGTTGCTATCACCGATACATATCGTAGATATCCTCGTGGTCATTGCTATCTCGCGGGTCACTTGTAGCACTTCCGCCTCTGACCCGATATTTGAGCGCCCATCTGAAATCAATATTATATGCTTGTTGTCGCCTTTCAAAGCTTTCCCAGAGGCTTTCAAGCCATCCAGCATGTTGGTCCTGCCAAAGGTGCCGATCCCGATTACCTCATCGACCAACGCACCCTCATCGTGTGTTGGTTCAAGAATTATGTATCCACGACTGCCAAACACCACGATGCCCAATTGATGCTGCCCCCTCGTCTTGATCAGGTTGACGATGATCGCCTTAGAGAGCAGCATTTTTCCACACATCGAATGGCTATTATCTATACATAGCATGATGTCCTTCCTATCCTCGGACCTAGGTCTCACGATCAGATGTTTTTTCTCCATATCAGCGGTCTTCTTTTTTAGAGATGCCAATTTCCGCAATGTGTGTCTAACAGATATTTCCCTAAACGGATTGCTCCTGTACTTGATAGAGTCGCCTCTCTCCCCTAACACATCTGCCAACTTGAACCGAGATGGCAAGAAATTCGATAGGTTCAGAAAGAACGATTTGTTTATTATAACCTCATTCTCTGTTTTGGATTCGGTTTTGGATAACACACCAACTTTGATCAACCATTCTATAAACTGTCTGGTCTGTGTGTCCATATCTGAGTTGAAGCTGAACAACCGAATGTTCTCCCTATCCACTAAACCCAACAGTTCCAATAGTAGATTAGATGCTCTGACGACTCGCGCTTTCTTTTTTGATTCTTGATACCAAAAATCAAAATCGACCACCTTGGGAATCGCCATGTTTTTTAGGTCTGCAAGAATGACGCTCTGATCAAACTTTGGCTCTCTTCCATCGATGACCTCTTTCACAATAGAGCGTGGATCCCTTAGGGCGACCATACGATGTGGCAATGTTATCAATGCGCAGTCCAGCAGATCTTCTGATGTCAAATCGCCCTTTAACATACCTCTGGCGTTGAACAGTCTCTTTAAAGAAGTAGCTCCTCGAACACTCGGACCGAAGATGACGTTCGGATGTTGTCGTATTTTATGTATTAGGTGCACTATCATGTCATCTGAGAACTCTTTCGATCGTGGCGTCAATATCTCCATCCTCATATCGTGATTTTAACGAGTTCTTGAGTGCAACTCGAATGTCACGGCTGTCTACAATCCCTCTCCCACGGATCATTGCATGTGATGCAGCCTGCTCCACAACCGATATCGTCCCTCGGACGCTGAATTGTCTCCCATCACGAAGATTTTTTGAAATGTTTGCGATTTTGTGACATATGCCAAGATCAATTGAAAACGGCGGGTTTGCGTACTTTTTTAGTATAGCGATTTCATCCTCTAATGAGGGATAACCAATTTTTATGCACTCGAAACGATCCAGGAGATTGGCAGAAAGCCGCTCCGTGCCAGCATATTCCTCTGGATTCGCTGTGGCAATCAATAATGTATCTATCTCTAATTCAATGTCGAAGCCTGCGATCGTCGTCTGTCCTTCCTCAAGGACTTGCAGGAGCGTATTCTGCACCTTCTCTGGCATTCGATTTATTTCGTCTATGAACAGTATCTTTCTGTGTGCCTTCTGTATCTTTCCTGGACGATATGTTAGAGGGTGGTCGATTCCATACTTGAATGCGTTGACCGGATCTATATCCCCAACCAAGTCCTCTGGCAATATCTCTGGTGATCCTTGTATTCGAACGAATCTATCTGTGATCTTCTCGGATTCGATTTCTGTCAGATTTTCACAATGGTGACATGAAGGATTTTCTGGAGAACAATTGAACTGACATCCCTTTATCACTTGCATCTCTGGCAATAGCATAGATATGACTTTTGCTAAGGTCGTCTTACCTGTTCCAGGCGGTCCCTCCAGCAAGAGGTGTCTGCCAGCCACAAGAACCGTTAAAATCTGGTCCTTTACTTCCCTTGAAGCATAAAAACCAGCAAGTGGATCATTTTCAATCACTTTAAGTATAGATGTCCTAAGATCATCCCGTAGGCTCATTTATTTTCCTCTAGGACCTGTTCAATATGCTGCCTTGGCACAGCTCCAACGATTCTTTTGACCAGCGTGCCATTCTTGAAAACCAAGAGTGTTGGGATAGACATAATCTCATATTTGACCGCTACCTCTTGATTTTCATCGACATTCAACTTTCCAAACACGATCTCACCAGTATGATCTTTGGCCAAAGCATCAATGACAGGGGCCACCATTCTGCAAGGAGCGCACCATGGTGCCCAACAATCTATTACACTCAAAGGGTATTTTTTGATAGTGGATGCGAAGGTGGAATCAGTCACATTTATCGGTGTATTTGGCCAGCTCAGGTCTTCTTGAGTCGATCTTTTACCAATTTGATTCTTTAAATTTCGCATTCTTTGCTGCCTAATCCTTTCTAGTTCATCCATCTTATCGCCTTCTAATTTCCTAAACGGCTCAAGTTCCATAAATTTTTATGCTTAGTTTCAAAAAAAACCTACCAATACTTTATTAATTTATCATAATTAGGTCTTGCTATTTTCACACACATATAAAACTGCCGAAATATTGATATAATGAACACCAAAAAAATATATCCAGATATTGTGCCTTTATGTTTGGTTTAAAACCAGAACTAACAACAACTTTATATACCTATAACGATACAGTATAAATCAGTGATGAATTGCCAGTTACAAGCGAAAAACAACTCCAAAAATTGATAGATACTGCCTCAGAGGCAAACCAAGACGCCATAAAGAGGTTTAACAAGGAGAAAAAAGCCCTTGGTCTAAAACTCTTAACCAGATGCAATTATGTGATAGCGCTAAGATCCTTCACAAGCCACGTAAACAAGGGCTTTGATGACGTGACAAAGGATGACGTTGTGGATTGGTTGAGTAGCCTAGACCTATCACAACATACAGAAAATATGTATAAAACCAATCTGAAGAAATTTTTTCAATGGTATTACGGCTGTGAGGATGACGAATATCCAGATATTGTCAGATGGATTAAATCAAAGCAGCCTAAAAAACGCACCATAGATATACTCACCCCCGATGAGATAAAGAGAATGGTAGATGTCTGCGATAACCAGAGGGACCGGGCATTGATGATGACGCTCTATGAAAGTGGATGTAGAGCAGGCGAAATCTTAGATGTAAAAGTCAAAGATGTTCAATTTGACCAGTATGGCGCTATCTGTATGGTGAACGGTAAAACAGGAGGTCGAAGGATAAGGCTGATAGACGCCACGCCAGACCTACGACTTTGGATAAATATGCACCCAGAGAAAGACAATCCAGATGCGCCGCTGTGGATAAAACATAGAAGGGGGAGAGGAAAGCTTGGATATGATGGTCTCTTTGAACTTCTCCGAAAGCTACGCAAAGAGGCAGGGATCAAAAAGAAGGTCCATCCACATTTGTTGAGACATAGCAGATTAACAGAACTGGCAAAGGAGCTTACAGATTCACAATTGAAAGTCTTTGCTGGTTGGGAAGCTGATTCAAGGATGCCCGGAGTTTATATTCATCTGAGCGGCGCCGATATAGACAAAAAGATACTGGGCATTCACGGACTGGCTGAAGAAGAGGAGAGAGTTGAGGATAGACCACTCACCCCTAAAAAATGCCCCAGATGTGAGATAGATAATCCGCCCACTGCTAAGTTCTGCTATAGGTGCAGTGCAGTCCTAGACATCAAGGCAGCTCTGGAGCTGGAAGAGGCACACAAATCTCCTGATGAGTGGCTGGATCATGTCTTAGGTGACAAAGAAAAGCTGTTCAACGAGTTTATGGAGTTTATGGAGTTTAAGAAAGCTAGGGAGAAGGCGAAGATTTCATCTCCCTAATTTTTTCACTGGTTGATTACGCATCTGGTAAATGCCATGTTTTCATGCATTTACTTAAATTTATCTTATTATTGTGGCCAATATGTCACATAAAAACCAGTATTAATTAATATCTTATTTTGGATAGAGATTACATAAATAAACCCTGAATAGCTGCTAGCCAAAGATTGCCTTTAGCTTTGGTTATCTTACACGCTTGTGCCTTCAAAAATAGATAACCTAACAAAGATGTTGATCACAAAAAAAATAAAAAGATAAGCAGGATTGCTTATCTCAACTTTTTAAATCTATGTTTTCATTTGTCGATTACCCTGATCATATCACTGCCTTTAAATGGTGTTCCATCGGTTAATGTTCCTGAAACAGTTATTTCCACCGCATCTCCGATTGGTAGTATATCTATCACTGCTTTTCTGTCCAATTCCACGTTTATTATCTATAATCATACTTTTGGGCCAACATTACATTTATTGCACCGTCCTTGCGGTTGCAGACCCGACAATTCATCTCACCATCCACTTTACCATTCCTTTCCCCTACCACCATATTGATCAACTTCCGTCTTTTTTCCCCATACCAGAGATCCCAAAACGCTGAATAGCGAAGGTCGCCTATTCGGAGATGTGCAAAATCTTGGACAGCCACTTGACAACATGGATAGAGATACCCATCTCCTCCTACAGCCGGATGAAACAATTGAGAATAACATTTTCTAAAGCCAGTCAATTTCCAATCACGGAACTCCTTTAACAAAATTACTGGACTATGACCTTTCCAGTTTTTGCTTAAGCCAATTACAATGCGTCGCGATTTTTCAAGAGATTCAGTACTGATCATTATCTTATCAGCTGGTGCCAAGGTCTGGGGCTGTGGTACAGAGAATCGAATCACATCAGCGCCAACCTCAGCAGCTAATTTGATTGCACACTCTATATCAATCGCATCAACGTTTATATCGGATAATAGGTAAGTAATATTTATCCGCATCGGCAGGTTTTTTTCATGGATATGCGAACAAAGCCTAGATAGGTTATCCTTAACTTGAGCCAACATATCAAACTGTTTAGAATCAATAGTTGTCTTGCGATTTATTCCGTGAACTCGATCATATGTTTGTGATTTGCCTGCATTGAGGCTTACGGTGAGGTAGTCACCATCTTGACATCCTGCGAGAAGAGCCTCTTCTACGTCTGGTCTCAATTCCAATAGTTTAGTATGTACTCCAATTTTCTGTGCTGGCTCCTCTCGTGAAGCTCGAAGCAGTGCTGGTGTCATAGGTGAGAAGAGCGGATCGGAGTACGTACCAGAAATAACGATCTGAGGCACTCGATGCTTAATTTCTCTAATTACACGAACTGCAGTTTCTTCGTCCATCTTCTCAGCATCAGTCGGCACATCTTCATCTTGGATATAACAGTAAGGGCAGCTCAGCCAACATGGTTCCTGACCTGAACCTGAAGGTGGATGAATTTCAAGTTGAGCTGGATCGAACCAACCTTTTAAAGCCTCAGGAAAATACTCGCCATATTTATCCCAGAATGTCTCAGCGTAGTTATAGGACCGAATCAATTCTGATTTTTCTTCTGGACTTTTGGATATCAACATATTTTTCGTATGCTTAGAGTTTTTCATATGCTTAGAGTTTTTCATATGCTTAGATTCTAGAAGTATTTTTGGAGAAGTGATCTTGTCAAGTTTTGAAGTGCACTCTGCCCATAGTGCGCAAAGGCTCGAAGCCTCACGTCAATTGGCTTCGAGAGTATCTCCTCAATAATCTCTAGAGGATCTTCACTGAAACGGCGTAGAGTCCGAGTTTGGATTAAACCGAGTCGATATAGATTTAGTCGTTCGCTCTCAATTTGTGGATGACCAGGCTCTTCAATGAAGAGGATTTGCGGAGCTTCCTCAATGTCTGACAGCATCGTAGCCAAAACCTGTTGAGCGGCTAGGCCACCACGTACAACTACTAACTGACAAGCTGCATACCAATACATAAGTCTACCCGGGTCATCCATCACAGTACCCTCCGAGTTCCATTTTTTGCCAGGGACATATAGTCGCCATACGCCCTTGACAACACTACTATTTTGCACATCCCTGAGGAGGATCGCAAAACTCTTAGATTGGAATTCAGATTCTTTGGCTTTATCGTGTAACTTGATAAAGATTTCATCCCACAGAAAACCACTGCCCCCAAAAACGATTACGATTGGAAATGAAGTACTGTTATACAGATCCTTATAAGGCGGAATGCAATTCAATATATCTCTATTGATAGGCTCATAAAACAATCCAGGAATGGGAATGCATGGTAAACCACCTTGAGCTAGGTAGTCACCATACTCGAGTGATGTAAATTCTACGGGGGACAAGTATGCCTCAAGCGCTAATCGATCAAAATTCTCAAACTCTGTCATGAGGGATGCAACCTTGCTATCTAGTAATCCACCTTTCTCAAGGACTTGACGGACTGTAAAGGTCAACAGGTGGTCTGTGACAATTATTCTCTTAAGATTCAAGTTGCAGGCCACTTTAAGGGCAATAGGCTCTCCACAGGAGATGACGAGCGTATTACCTTCTTTTATATGATTTTGGATAATATATTGGCAATGTCCGATGAGTGCTGAGAGGTCTTTAAAGGCATCATTCTTGAGGAGGTTATAGGTTCCATCGGGATCAACACTACCATCCTTTGTGGTTTCAATGCGTAATAACTTGGGGATATTAATTATACCGGGCTTTGGGTCACTTTCATATTCGTAGAATTCATCAACCATACTAGGATATGGAGTTACGATAGCAACCGAGAGTTGTTTCTTCTCTTTATTTATTACCTTTATCAATTCCAAGGCGAGAACACATGCCATCTCAGTTCCACCTGCTTTGTCTGAGTGAGCCCAAATCAAAATATCAAACTTGTTATCGTCCATCTTACTCCCCCTTAAATAATGAAAAGGCAATTCAGCAAAACGTTTTTGGGCTTTGCGGAGCCGCTACAGTCGGTTTGGGCGAAGCGTAGCGAAGCCAGATAAACCCTATCAGATGAAATGGCAATTCCTTTTATTTTATTTATGCGACATATTTACTAATTATTAATAACATACTATCCGTCATAATCGTCATTAACCATAACATAACCAAGGTTCTTAAATAACCTTTTCCTTTACCATAATTCTCTGCTTCCTTATTTAATATTGTATCACCAGTAATGTAAGCCCCCTTTTTAAATAGTCCAAAATGTTTCCAAACTCTAACCACTTGTTGACCAATTTGCTCATACACTTTATGTCCAGCTATAATTTTCCAAGTGAAAAGTAATGTTATGGTAGTCAAAAAAGTTACTATCGAATATGTTAGAAGTAATAACATTTCTTTATCGCTTACTAATTCATTTATACTCGATACTGCAGTAATGATGGCTAGATCTATTATTATGAACATCTGCAATAATTTATATTCTGATTCGACTCTGTGCCGCATTCCTTTTTGACAATCAGCAAAAAATTCCTTTAAAAAATCATCATTTCCGGGCATGATAATCTCCTAATATTTTTGATGTTTTATTAATTATTGCCACCTCGCAAAACTTAAAATAACCGAACTTAGTTCGTTTATTCCTCCAAAATATTTTTATATAAATATCCATATTTATTTATCACTCCTTTAATTAAATGAAAAAGGCTCTCCTTCTTTCTCAGGCCTTTATTGCTTACAGGAGCATAGAAATCAGCGTTATTACTTGAGTTTCAATAATTCCTGAGCAAGCCAGATCTCTCCGTGATTTGGAACCGCCTCCATATTTTTCCTTTGCGTTTCCAGAACCTTAAGTTCACCCCCATCTAATTCCACACAAGATCTCCCATGCTTTTGAAACTCATCAAGCGTTACACTTTCAGCGATGTCCATTCTTAAGCAGGATTGACGTATTTGTTCTACTTGCCAGTGGCTCGGCTCTTCCACTAAGATTAACGGCACACGGAAAGCCATGGCATCATTCACCGTGCCTCCCCCCGCCCTAGTCAGCACTAAGTCAAACGCCGGAAATAGAACGGGGTGCCCCTCTCCAATGGGGTGATCTATAAAAATGATCTCGCCAAACTTTCCTCTTAGAACTTTTCTTTCAATATCATTGAATTTAACGGATTCTTCAATAAGTTTAATTTTTCGGCTGTTTACTTCACTTGGACTGTATATCACAACGTTATAGTTAGGCGGCCTACTATCCCTATAACTATCGATCAACTTCTTAAGAATTCCATCCCATACCGGCGTTCCTGCACCCGATATAAATAATGTTGGTGCGTCATTTTTTATACCTAGTAATTTTCTTGAATACTGACGAGCGTATTTATAGGCTTCTTGTGGACATTGATCGCCATTTTTTATCTCTGCATGCAGATTTTTGAACCGTGGATCGCAAACATATTCGAGAGTGGAGAGTGGACCTCCCAGACTACCTGGTATTACTACAGGTTCATGTCCAAGAAGCTTTTTCCAGTATGCATGATAATCAATAGGACAAATTGGCTCTTTAAATAGGAAAGTCTCTTGAGTTAATGCTTCATCATTTTGAATATCTACAATTGCATCTTGAACTTCTAAAGAAGATATAACCCGCGTTTTATCACTTGATATCATCCGTGAAAGACTTAGGCTCCAAGCATGATCAAAGACAGTTACAACCACTATCTCTTTCTTTTTCATTATATTTTCATTATAGGCAGCTCTGACCACCTGTGGCACTCCAAAATCGATCACCAAGTCCACTCCTTGAAACACCTTTTGTTCGGTCAATGTAGTCTCATGCTCACTTCTGGACTGGGGATATGAGAGAATACACTGTTTAATACTCTCAGGCACATCTACTGCACCTTCCTTTTTTATCAGCTCTATCCTGCTGTTAATACCATGTAACTTCTCGACGGACGCTACTTTGGAATTATATGGGGGTGGATATTTATCTTCGTGAAAGATGTATCTTTTATCTGTCGCAACGATGACTTTGATTTCTGAAACCTGCTTGTGTCGGTAAAATTCCTTGGTCAACCTCATGGCCCAGACAGATGTCCCAAAACCATCTTCGTTAGGGAATATGACAATCCCTATGTTCTCATTCATATCTTAGTACTCCCTCTTGTGAACTTGGCACCCAGTATGATATAATGATATCGGTGTAAAGGAATACTCATTGCTTCATCTAAATTTGAACATCCTAGAACTTCTTTTATCCGCAATATTTTGGTGACAGAAAAAACGACCTCATAGAATGCGATATAACACTTTTCTTTATCTTACTCAGTTCTTTGTTGCTTAAATCGGCATAAATATCTGTGGTTTTGAATTAAATTCTGCAAGAATAATACATTAAGTAATACACGACATTCACAATTTAGGACATGGAGTATATAAATAAACCCTGAATAGCTAGCCAAAGATTGCCTTTAGCTTTGGTTATCTTACACGCTTGTGCCTTATTGTTTCCGATAAAAAAATTAATAGATGAGATAGAATGCACAATATCTTAAGAGGCAGAATTAAACTAAACAACCTGCAGTAAGATAACTATTCTAATCTATTTCCTGGGTAATTACCACAAATCTTGTAGGCTGTATTATCACGCTAAAAAGATGATTTATCGCAGATTTTATCATGTTTACTTTGATGCTTAATCTGCGAAAAAACCAAATGCATTAAATAGGGATAATTGGTCCGTAGCATTAAAAATGCTTTGAAAATTTTCACGGCATTTCAAATTTATCACACAATTTTCCAACAATTTCGCTAAGCAGATCGCAATCTTCATCGTAAAAAAGGTGACTTTTACAATCACAATCGCTCGAGCCAAATCCTCTTATACAGGTAAAATACTCTGACAGCTTTCTTGCAATATCACATTCCTTTCCATAATCTACATAGACCTCTTTTATCCTTGCCCATGCTAAAAGATAATCTATGTGCCAGTGGATTTTCTTCTCCTTTCTGAGATGTCGGCTTATCCTTGCCTCCAACCCCCCCAATGCAGAGCCAACGTATGCATAAAAGCCAGTTTTAAATTTTATCTTTCCCAGGTGTCCAACTTGTATCTCTGCACTCTTGGGAAGTTCTATTAGTAAAACGTAAACGCCTTTCATTTCCCCATTCTAAACTTTTTTTGGTAATATTTTGAGTAGATTGCTCCTGCAGGATTGTGCGCCAAAACCCTATCTTTCACGATAAATGTCGTCACAGGAGCCTCTGAATGCTTTGAAAATAATATATCATGTCCAAGGCATAAGCCACAGATTATGTTCAAATCTGTATCCTTATCGTTAAGCACCATGGCCTGACCTATTGGATTGCACATCGCCTCATATCGGTCTTTTTTTATCTTTTCCAGACCAAAATCCTCCTTATCGATCCCGCAGACTTTGCAACAAACCGAATAAGTATCAAAATCTTTTTCCAGGATTTCCTGCAATATCATGGCTTCTGAATCCAATCCAATGCAAAACGCAATTCCAAGTGTTTTATAGCCCATTCCCTTACAAAATGTCATCAACTCTTCCAACCTCGTGAGTTTCATATAATGTCTTGCCTCAAGGCTGGTTGAAGTTGCCATTATATCTAAGGCCTTAGTTTCAAGTTTATATTTACTCACAACTTTTTCTTTAAGGGCGGTACAATCTTTACCCAGATAGCATTTCTTATCATTACATAGAGCGCATCTCATCCTCACTCACCACCAAATAGCTTTGGTTGCCATGCCTTTTCTTCATTACCTTCTTCTCATCCTCCAAAACTGCGATGTATTTTACTATCTCATTTCGATGTATTCCCAAAAAGCTCGAGATATCCCCTATCGTGCAAGGCCTTCTCTTCAAAAGAGTCACTATCTCATCCTCTGTTTCCTTTTCATAGGCCTTCTGCATCCTTCGATCATGCGATGTAATGATTTCTGTAATGATTTCTGCTTTTTCACTTAGCATTTTGCATATTTCTTTCATTTCGATTGGATCTAATGGCAAAGCAAAGGATTCACAGGGGGGTCTCACAACCGTATTCAACTGAACTTTATCTGGCTCTATTTCGCTGATAACATCTGCCATTAGCTTTACATCGCTCACACCATCGTTTATGCCTTTGACCAGCATAACCTCCAGCCAAATATCGTTTTCGAACTCTTTTCTGAACTTTTTCAATCCATCAAATATCTTTCCTATTGCTAAGCTCTCATGCGGCCTGTTCACCATTTGGAATATGTCCTGTCTCACAGCATCTAAGGATGGGATAACCAGATCTGCGCCCCTTAATTCATTCCTCACTCCCGTCTTAAAGAGCAACGAGGCATTCGTCAGAACAGCTATTGGAGTATCGGTCATTTGCTTTATATCTCTGACCATTTCGCCAATCCTTGAGTTTAACGTTGGTTCTCCAGATCCAGAAAACGTGATATAATCTATCTCCTCGCCTTTATTAAGCCTCTCTTCCAACTCTTTCATAATCAACTTTTTAGGAATATATTCCCTCCTCTCTATCGTCTTGTTCGTAGTCCTTCCCAACTGACAATAAACGCAGTCAAAAGAGCATGTCTTGTAGGGTACCAGGTCTAGTCCTAGAGAAAAGCCCAACCTTCGAGAAGGCACTGGTCCGAAGATATAACTTTGCGGATTCATAACTTCAAAACTCCATAGTCCACCCAGCGCCATTGGTTTCACACGTCTCTGGAAAAAGTCGCGCAATTTCCAATTTATGCATCGTGCAGTGGCAGGGGAGTATAAAGCCCATATCATTCAGCAGATCGTAATCTTCAAACCCATGAAACCCCCCAATTATGCCATACACATATCCAATTGATGATGCCCTATTTAGGATCGCAGATAAGCCTGGATGAGCACATCCGGTTATTACGATCAGTCCTTCGTTAGTCTCAAGGAGAACAGATTGCTCCTTTGTAGTAGTTCCAAGCACACCTGTTGTATAAATGTGTTCACATATCTTTACCAACCCGCCCACTTCAATCAACTTTGACTTCGATGCTATCTCTTCTTTTAAACGCTTCGAAAAAGACGAGGGCGCGTAAACCTCGACATCAGGACTTAGATTTAGCACCCATGTCAATCCACCGATGTGATCCCAATGGTCATGTGACAACACGATGATTTCAATGTCCTTGGGATCGATGTCCAACACCTTCATATTGGATAGTAGTATCTCACCGTCCCAACCAGTATCAAATAGAACTTTTCTTTCATCCTCGATAAGACAGGAAAAGCCCCAACCAGATTTTAATCCCTTACATGCTTCATTGTCGTAAACTATCGTCACCTTCATTTTAAACACCTATCAAAATTAGTATTAATCCAACCACAAGGCCAAATGCAACGTTAAAGACCTTAACATAAATCGTATCCTTGATAGAGTAGGAAAGTAAAGGTAGCAAGCCATGACCATCTTGGACTAGGGAGTTGACGAGTAAGACGGAAAAAGGAATTAATCCTTTAGCAAACAATAAAAAGAAAATCAAGTGTGGCCCAGACACGGGAAGGATTCCTATTAGGGCGGCTAAAAGGATTAAAAAGAGCATATTTTTTGGTAAGATTGCTCCTAAATCAAACCTGAGCGTGAGAAACTCAATCGCCAACATGGTGAAAAATAGCCATAGAAATAGCTTTGGCATGTGTTTTTTGATAACATGACCATACACATGTTCTTTAAGAAAATGTTTAATATCCTGCCTTTCTTCTTCATGAATTTCGATTTCACAGGGTTGACTGGTCTTCAATTTGATCTTTCTGGCAATAGCATCAGCCAAAAAACCAGCGATTATGCCCAATAGCAAACAAATAGCAAAGATTAATAACGCCGTTCTTGGCATCATTGCCAACATCACAAATGCTTCATCTCCTGCGGTCGCTATCATCACCGCAGTCAAAGCCCCAAAACCAACTATACCATGAACATATAGAGAAACTATAAAGAAGGCACCAACACAACCAGGTGTTGCCCCAAGAAAAGAAGAACTCACATATTGACTTAAAGGCCTTTTCGTGATTATATCTTTGATAGCATCCTTAAACCTCAACTCCAGGTACTCGACCAATACCATCAATGCGAAAACTATCAAAAGTATTTGTAGAGTTTCTGAAAGTGTTTCTTGTATCATGCTTTTCACTTCAAAGCAAGTTCTACATTATTCCACATTTTTTTGATGTCTCTTGAAACTTCTCCATCAGAGAACTCAACTATGGGCTTTCCAGCAATCATGGCCTTCGTTACGATCGGATCGTACAAAATTTTACCCACCAAAGTTATATTATTTATTCGACAAAACTCGATTATTCTGTTGGTATTTTCCTCGTTGATATCATATTTGTTAATACATACTAAGGAAGCTATGCCAAAGTGGCGAGCCACTCCCAAAATTCGTTTCAAATCATGTAAGCCAGACAGCGTTGGCTCGGTGATGACAAGTGCCATATCAACTCCGCTAAGAGAGGCTATCACAGGGCATCCTATGCCTGGTGGGCCATCTATCAAGATCAGCTCTCGACCCTCAACCTCTGCTATTTTTCGTGCCTCATTCCTGACATGGGCAACCAGTTTTCCAGAGGTTTCTTCAGCGATGTTCAACCTAGCATGAACCATCGGACCGTACTTGGTCTCAGAGATAAAAGCATATCCTGCAATCTTTTCCCTGAGTGTTATTGCATTCTCAGGGCACACATATACACAAACCCCGCAACCCTCACACGAGATAGGGTCTATTGTATGGCCATCTATCGCATCAAATCTGCATGCCCCCTCGCATAACCCGCAATCTGTACATTTTGCCTCATCTATTATGGCTTCTTTAGAGCCCTTAAACTCCTGTTTGCTCCTTATGTGTGGATTGAGTAATAGATGCAGGTCTGCTGCATCCACATCACAGTCTGCTATAACGGGGTTATGCGCTAAAGCCGCAAAAGAGGCAGTAATAGTTGTTTTTCCCGTTCCACCCTTTCCACTAATTATTGTTATCTGCTTCATGTGACCACGTCTTTACTTTATTTACAAACTGTCGGTCCTATACAGACAAACTTGACTGCGCTCTTTAAGCTGCGCGTCCCACCACCTTGGCTGACGATTTCCAATGCCTTTTCTGTATCGTGAACTATTGCTCCAGCTATCACATCGGCACCATATTCAAACAAGATGGGTGTTAGAGGAGTGGTAGGTCCGATTACGAAAGTGTAGCCATTGCTAATCTCCAATAGCCTTTGTAGAGTTCTATTTACAAACGCACTCCCTGATACGATAACCAAGTCGCACTTTGGCAGTAATGTTTCTGCAGCCGTATCTGGTAGTGTCCCATGCATAGGCCGTCTCTCAAATACAAACGCGTCTTTATCAAGTGAATTGATGAAGGGGAAACGACCAACTATCCCTATCTTGTCATAACTTTGAGCGATCGCTAGAATGTGATCAGATACATTCATAACTTTATAGTTTCTTGGTTCCAGAAGTGCATTTATGCTTGCTGTACCGATAGACGCTTCAGTAATGTTAAAAGAGTTTGCCAATGATAATGTATTTGTCCCTATGAGGTTACCAACATTCTTTGGAGGTGAACCTAACTCTGGGAAGGTGTATGCTAAACCTACTTTATCCCTAATCCGGACTGCAGTATATTTAAGTCCTAGTCTGATATCAGCCGCTGGTTCTTCTTCTATGGAGTTTAATATGTCTTCTATTAGGTCCATATACCTCCCTTAGCTACGCATGGATTTGCACCGCATCAAATAGTTCTAAGAATTTTTCTTTCCATCTTGGCATCTCCAAGATGAATGGTACGCCACTTGAGTAGAGCTCTGCAATTCTTCTATCCATTGGAATTTTTAACAGTATGGGTATGCTTTCCTTTTTACAGTATTCCTGGACCTTTTGATCTCCAATTCCATCACAATTTATTATAACGCCAAAAGGAACAGCCATCTCCCTCATCGTTTCTACAGCTAAACGAAGATCATGCAAACCAAAGGGCGTTGGCTCGGTTACAAGTATGCAATAATCGCTTCCATGCACGGCCGCTATCACAGGACAAGATGCACCAGGTGAAGCATCGATGATAACAGTCTTATCCTCATCGATCTCATCTTTTACCCTCCTTATTACTGGAACCGCCATTGGCTCGCCAATTTTTAGTTCGCCGTATACAAATTCTACTGCCCCGGCCACTCCTTTTTTGACCATACCTATCTCTTTATACTCTTCTACTATTGCATTTTTTGGGCAAACAAGTAGGCAACCACCACAACCATGACACAATTCTGGAAATACCATAATATGTTTATTAAAAACAGCGAGCGCATTGAACTCACAGAATTCAGCACATTTCCCACAGTAGTCACACTTGTTTTCATCGACCTTTGGTACTGGTATGTAAACCGATGTCTGCTTTTTTATTTCTGGTTTTAGAAAGATATGAGCATTTGGCTCTTCAACGTCACAGTCCAAGAGTTGAACGTTTTCAAGCGACAACGCCATGTTCGTGGCTATTGTGGTTTTTCCTGTACCACCCTTGCCACTTGCAACTGCAATCTTCATTTCAATCCCTCACTTAACTTTAAAATTGTATCTCCAATCGACACTCCAATATCTTTTGCTATCACCGGGCATTTTGCCATTAGCAGGAAAAATATTTTCCCATGGCCACTAAGCGACTCGTAGTTCCCCTGCCCTTTGCCAATAATCATATCGCTCTTTGCAAGGATTGTCCCAAACTCTTTGCTTGAATATTTCATTCCGTTTCCAGACACATCGACCCCAACTTTAAGAAATTCGATACCTTGTACCTCATCAATTCCCACGTAAATAGCGTCCTCTTCTGTAGCATCATTGATTATTGGCCCGTCTTTAATTACAAACAAAATTTTATCTAGATCATGCGCCTCTAAGATTGTTTCAATTAAGATCTTATCGAAAACTATCTCTCCAGCATTATCTGCTAGATAGGTAAGATTGTTGGCAGTTTCCAAAGTTCGCATAAACTCCGATAAGTCATAAATTTTAAACTCCTTTTCTAAAACATCTAAAATAGTTCTATCCAGATCAAAATTAGATCCTACGCCGTAGTCAATTATGTTTCCAGCAATAGCCAATCTTAATGCTGTCATCAGGGGTGTAGGAGATTGATCTACAATACTTTTTAAATTTGAATACATTTGCAATGCGATGTCGTTGTATCTTCTTTTCACGACCGCATAAGGATCATCGACTCCACTTTCTTTTCTGACAATTCTGTGAACAACATGAGTTATCTCAGGAGGACTAGTATCCCAATTTATGCCATCAAGCTCGATAAGTACTTTTTTCAATATTTTCTTCTGCACTTTTTCATCATTGGTAACGAATCTCGCCGCTTCAAGCGCCTGTCTAAGGAGACAAGGGATACAGTCTAAATAAACTTTCATAGAATCAACATACAAAAATCTTCAAGTGATTCTTCTATTACCCTTGTTCAATGGTGGTGGTTTTCACAACCAGAACCAGATCCCTCGCCTCTGAACGCATGTCTCCCACAAGCATTCGCATCAGTAGCTGGCTGTAATTTTTCATCCTTCCACATCTGGATAGCATCCTTCACAGTTCCACAAGCACCTATATGAACCATGATACCGAACTCCTCAAACATTCCAATTGCCCTTCTTCCTAATCCAGAGCATAACATCACATCTACGTTCGCGGTTGATAAAAGTTCTGGAGCGTATCCTCCACCACCCATATGCATACTTGTGTTGGGTAAGATTTCGACCTCCCCTGTATCTATGTTAACTATTGTATATGTGGGTACTCTACCAAAATGTTCGCCAACTTGTTCGTTTAAACCTCGATTGCCCATTGTTGGTACGCATACTTTCACATTTTCACCTCCTTCTTAATTTCTCCACTATTTCCGTTCGCCATTTCCATTAGAGATTGCATTATGACGGCCGCCATTTTGGGTGTCAATCCAACAACGAGCCTATCATCTGCCAGACCACCATATTCTCTAGAATCGTTGCAACCAAATGACACGCAAACTTTATTGTTTAAATAGGGCCTAACAGTGCAGTTTCCACAGATCGACATGACGCCAGATAGATCTAATTTTAACTCTTTCCCCATAATTCTTTGATATGCCTGAACGATCTTCATGAATTCCCGAGGCAGCAAATAAAAGATATAAACATCTGGCATCTTTTCGTCGGTGGATAGAACTATCGATTGGGTTTTCGTCTTAAGTTTTGGAATACTAGTCAACGCATTGATAGCGGACTCTTCATTTGCAAAAATTCCCTTTTCCACCAACTCTTTAAAACACTCTCCCGTTTTGCATTGATCGCATGCAACAAAGCCAAATATCTCTTTTGCTGCGGGGCAGGAGATGTGCTCACAGTCAAGGAGCATGCTTTTTGATGTTTTCATTACCCTGCTAACCGCTTCACAGTATTTCAAAGGCTTATTTGGCATACCTGCACTTTTATTCTTCTCACTGAAATTGAATTTGACCGCTACTGGTTCAACATTTAGATATCTTCTTGCCAATTCAATGATATGTTCGTTTTTCACTCAATCACTCGCCTATACTGAATATCTTATTAAATCCCTTTGCGATTAATTTATTTAAGCGACCCCATTTTGCTGCCACAGGTTGGACATTTGCACTCGATATGGTTTCCTGTTTTAACGTAATGTTCAAAATGTTTCAACCAAATTGGATGGTGCGACATTTCATGAACAAAATCCACGAATTTTGCTAAGCGTTTCATGGTCTTTGTATGAACATTATGCTCAATTCTGCAAGCGTCCTTTTCAGCTAGTTCTTCGTCTATTCCGAGAATTTCCAAGAATCTCGCAAGCGCCATATGACGCTGTTTTATGGCTTTTGCTAATTTCTCTCCCTTTGGCGTTAGTGTAACCCCTTTGTATTTCTTATAGACTAAAAATCCATTTTCATCGAGTTTTTGTACCATCTCGGTAACGCTTGGTGGCTGAACACCGAGATAGGAAGAAATATCAGTGGTCCTAATATAACCCTCCTCTTTTTTCAGTTCATATATCGTTTCCAGATAATCCTCAACGCTTTGACTTGTCATTCTACTACCCAATTTTATTTTGAATTACTTAATCATCTGCAGTTCTCGCTCGTTATATCTCCGGGGCATTTGCATTGATGACATTGTTGGAGTTATCTGTCGGTTTCTGCTGCAGGGATTTCATACCTCTGATCATATGCCCATTCGACGACCGCCTCTAGGACCCGTGCCCATTCCAAAATGTTCACCGACCGTTGCACCAGAAGTTTCTTTTAGTTGGCCACTCTTGTACATCTCAATAACATCCTTGACTGTACCAAATGCTCCAGTTACGATCTTGATTCCTGCTGCAGACAACGCTTGGAAGGCATTGGGACCGACGTTTCCAGTTATAACCACCTCAACGCCCTTGTTTGCTACTGCCTGAGCTGCCTGGATACCAGCACCTCCCATTGTGTCAGCACTCATATTTGGCATCACTTCAAAATCCATTTTATCTGAATCTACGATCAAAAAATACTGGCATCTTCCAAATCTCGGATCCACCTGTGCATCTAAACTTCCAGATAATGCAGTTACACATATTTTCATTTTTATCACCCTATTTTTTCACTAAATACTGAAGCCACATATCACCCAGATATCTCGATTGAAAAATCGCTTTGTATGTACCACGTTTCCTCTTACATCTTGATAGAACTCATTTGAGCTGAAATCACACCCAGAGATACTAGATAGATATGTATTGTATTCCTCCAAAATTTTATACTTAAATTTTTATAATCATATTTTTTATTCTTGCTTACTTTTGACGAATTCTTCCACATTATCTACTATCAATTCAAAGGGTTTCGTATCATTTGGATTATTTTCTAACACGAATGGAGTTCCAGAATCTCCGGAATCGCAAATCTTTGGATCAATGGGTATCCTCCCTAGGAACGGCACATCTAATTCTACGGCCGCATTCTCCCCACCACCTACTTTGAACAAATCAATTTTGTTACCACATTCTGGGCAGACAAAACCGGCCATATTTTCAACTATTCCAACAACCGGTATCTTTATCTGCTTTGCGAAATTCACAGCCTTTCTTGAATCCAATAACGATACATCCTGGGGTGTTGTGACAATTATAGCCCCATCTATATCCTGAATAAGTTGTGCAATGCTTAATGGTTCATCACCCGTACCTGGTGGCAAATCAATCACCAAATAATCCAAGTTACCCCAGGCAATATCCGAAGTGAACTGTTTTATTAAATTCATTTTCACCGGACCCCTCCAGATTACCGGCGTATCTCTGTCTGAGAGCAGAAATCCTATTGAAATTACTTTTAACCCTGGGAAAGCTGTGACTGGCAACATGCCCACAGGAGAGGATCTTATGTGTTCATCTTCGATACCAAGCATTTTTGGAACGTTCGGTCCATGCATGTCAGTATCCATTAGACCAACTTTATATCCCCTGTTTGAAAGTGATACTGCCAGATTGACTGCAACTGTTGTTTTTCCAACACCGCCCTTTCCACTCATGACCATGAGTTTATGCTTTACATTATTCATCCCGGCTTCTCCGGCTTCTAAAAAATTCGCTTTTGCTTCTAAAAAATTCGCTTTTGTCTCTTTCTTTTTATCAGCCATAGTTATTCCTAGCCTCCTTATATGACCTCATCTGCATCTGGCTCTCCTAGTATTTAAGAAGTCGCTGACAAATCAAATTCTTATTTTATAAGCTCTTCAAGACGTTTCTTGATCTGTTCCAACTGTTGCTCTAACATCTTTGCCTGGCTCTCCAGCATTGAAACTTCTTGTTCCTTTGGCAACTGAGGCGCAGGCATACCTGCAGCCATCATCGGTGCTACAGCAGCTTGTCCCATGTAAGACGTGAACTGCGGTAGCTGTCCAGTATCCGTTAAATACTGTGCTGCTGGTGGCAACCCCGTTGGACTTCTTCCTACCCATCCTGGACTAAAGCCAAATCTCATCCATCCTGGCAAACCAGTCATGTAGTACATATATCTATGCCTATATCCTGCCATCTATTCTTCCTCCTTTCATTCATTTTTTTATTTACAAAATATAGGAACCATATGGGGTTCCATATCCAGTTCTATATCCATATGGTCCTAGCGCATATGGTGTTATCGGCCCATACATGCCAGTCCACCACCATCTAGGCAACCATGGGAACCATCTACAGGGCCCAAAACCAAGCCTCATTCCGAATCCTGGTCCCCAGAATCCTCTTCCACGCCCATATCTAGGCATTTTTTATTCATCTCCCTTTCAACTATTGAATAGCTACCTCCGCTTATTTCGATAGCTTTTCCATTTATGAGGGCGTCAACAATCTTTCTTCTGCCGGATTTCAGGTCTCTCCATAGAGTTTTTCTAGATGTTCCCATTTTTCTTGCTGCTTCTTCTTGATCAAGTCCACTAAAGTCTACGAGCCGCATAGCCTCCAACTCTTCAATTTTTACGTTTACCTTTTCAAGATATCCCATCGCTGGCGGCCACATCGGAACACTAGACGGATTAAAGTAATTTGTTGCAGGAACCTGTGAAATCCATCTTTGGCACCTGGGTCTACCTCTTCTAAATCCAGGTTTGCCTCTTCCCCCCATATATGCACATATGCGCTATAATACTATATAAAAT
>CAYZWV010000009.1:0-26452 GCA_964482255.1 uncultured Methanocellaceae archaeon | reverse complement strand
GCAGCGGGCACTGGAGCCGCATTTGCCCCCTCTTATATGGAAATCAAAGATAAAACGATGCAATACCTTGGATTGGGTGCAGTAGACGTCTCGAATCAGCTCATACAGCGTGATAGATATGCAGAGCTTGTAATGTTTTTGGCAAATGTGGCAACTACACTTGATAAAATTGGAATCGCCTTGAGAAGTCTTCAGAGGAGCGAGATTGCTGAGGTCGAAGAAGGCTTTGGACCAAGGCAAGTGGGCTCATCTACGATGCCCCATAAGCGCAATCCTATTAAGTCAGAGCAAGTATGTGGCCTGGCCAGAGTTATCAGAGCACAAGTCGAACCTGCCTTGTTGAACAACACGCTATGGGACGAACGTGACCTTACGAACTCCTCCTGTGAGCGAGTCATCTTTCCAGAGGTCATGATATTGACCGATCACACGATCTATACCATGATAAAAATCATACAAAATCTCCAATTACATCCTGAAAACATTAGAAAAAATCTCGACCTGCTAAAAGGAGTAAACATGTCTGAGTCAGTGATGATCGGATTGGCGAAGCAAGTTGGTAGGCAGCGGGCGCATGATATCCTCAGGACATGTGCGATGAATGCACGCAAAACCGGTAAGCATATGAGAGATTCGCTCCTTGAAAACGAAGAGATTATTAAACATCTTTCTCAAGATGAGATCAATCGTCTGATGAATCCAGAAAATTACATTGGAGCTGCAGTGGAGCAGGTTGAACGAGTGGTGAAAAAGTTAAGAGATGAACCATGATCACCAAGAAAACCGTAGACCACCTTGGATGGTTGGCTCGGATAAAGCTGACAGAGGAAGAAAAAGAGAAGTTCACGAAGCAGCTAAACTCCATATTGGATTATTTTGAGACACTGGATAAGGTTGAAGCCGATGTACAACCCACACATCATGTGTTGGGTCTTACGAACGTTTTTCGAGAGGATGTAGCGAAGAAATCAATTAGTCAAGAAGATGCGCTTGCCAATGCGCCAAAGAAGGAGAGGGGGTATTTCAAGGGTCCCAGGATTGTATAGCATGAACGTCAATGGGATACGAGAAATGTTCCAGAACGGAAAGTCTGTGGAGGAATTGGTTCACTCCACATTTGACAAAATAGAGCGCAGCAAATTAAATGCTTTTATAACCCTCACAAAGGAGGTCGCCTTGGAAGAGGCGAGAAGATTGGATAAAAATGGCGCGAAAGGAATGCTTGGAGGGATCCCGATTGGGATCAAGGATTGTATCTCCACGAAGGGCATACAAACCACATGTGGCTCAAAAATTCTAGGAGGATATGTCCCCCCATACGATGCGCATGTGATTGAGCGATTGAAATCAGAGGGCGCAATCATCATCGGAAAAACGAACATGGATGAGTTTGCAATGGGCACCTCTACGGAAACCAGCTATTTCGGCCCCACTAGAAATCCTTGGGACATTAAAAGAGTGCCAGGAGGCTCTTCTGGAGGGAGCGCCGCAGCTGTGGCAGGTGGAGAAGTACCCATCGCACTTGGCTCAGACACTGGCGGGTCAGTCCGATGTCCTGCATCTTTTTGCGGCGTGGTTGGATTGAAGCCCACCTATGGCTTAGTTTCTAGATATGGATTGATTGCATATGCCAACTCATTGGAACAAATCGGTCCTTTTGCTAGCAATGTAAAGGATGTTGCACTCCTCTTGGACGTAATCGCAGGTTACGACTCAAGAGATTCTACCTCGGTAAATGAAAAATGTGAATACTTGAAAGAGCTTAGAGAGGATGTGTCTGATGTTAAAATAGGTGTCCCAAAGGAGTTTTTCGGCGAAGGCATCGACGAAGACGTTGAAAAAGCAGTATGGGAAGGTATCAAGACTCTGGAAGACATGGGCGCATCCTATACAGAAATCAGCTTGCAGCACACCAAATACTCTCTAGCAGCTTATTACATAATTGCGATGAGTGAAGCTTCGTCAAACCTAGCACGATTTGATGGACTTAGGTATGGTCTTCGTCTTGGAAAGGATAAGGATTGGCATACCACGTTTTCAGAGATAAAAGCACAGGGTTTTGGTGAAGAAGTGAAGCGAAGGATTCTTTTGGGAACATACGCGCTCTCAGCCGGTTATTATGGCAAGTATTATCTCAAAGCGCTAAAAGTTCGCACTTTAATCAAACGCGACTTTGAATCCGCTTTGAAAGATACAAATGTCTTGATAACGCCAACCATGCCATTCCCCGCATTTAAGATAGGCGAGAAGATAGGAGATCCTTTGGCATTGTACTTGGCAGACGTGAATACCGTTCCCATAAATTTGGCAGGCGTGCCTTCAATCTCCGTTCCATGTGGATTTTCAGGAAAATTACCGATCGGCATGCAGATCATCGGGCGTCATTTCGATGAAGCCACGATCCTACGAACCGCATATGCTTTTGAGCAGAGTAGCGGGTGTGAGACATGAAAGATATTATAATCGGCTTGGAGGTCCATGTACAACTGAACAAGCTAAGATCCAAGCTTTTTTGCTCTTGCTCTACAAAATATCATGACTCTGAGCCTGATACTCACACATGTCCTGTTTGCTTAGGACTACCCGGAACTCTGCCGGTGATAAACAGTAAAGCCGTTGATAGCGCGATAAAAGTTGCATTGGCGCTGAACTGCAAAATAGAAGAATGGACGATGTTCTATAGGAAAAACTATTATTATCCTGATTTGGTTAAGGGCTTCCAGATCTCCCAATATGATTATCCTATTGCTATCAATGGAAATATTAATATCGAGATAGAAGACGTAGAAAGGGAAATAAGGATTAAGAGAGTGCATATGGAGGAGGATCCAGGCAGATTGATTCATGTGGGCACGATAGATAAGTCCAGGTATTCTCTTATTGACTACAATAGATCTGGTATGGCACTGTTGGAAGTTGTGACAGAACCAGACTTACGTACTCCAAAAGAGGCACGAATATTTTTAAATAAATTAAAAAACATCCTAGAATATCTGGATGTTTTTGATAGTTCTCTGGAAGGTTCGCTTAGAGTAGATGCCAACATATCCTTGGCCGGCGGTGCAAGAGCAGAAATAAAGAATATCTCATCTTACAAAGGGGTGGAGAAAGCTCTATTATTTGAGATAGTGCGACAGAATAATCTGCTGAGGAGGGGGGTTAAAGTAGTCCAAGAGACTCGTCACTTCGATGAAGCGCGAGGTGTCACGATCTCGCTTAGGACGAAGGAAGGAGAAGAGGACTATCGCTATTTTCCTGAGCAAGATTTAGTGCCGTTTACTATAGAAAATAAAGTAGCCAAAATCAAGAAAAATTTACCAGAATTGCCAGATGTCAAGCGCCAAAGATTTATTCTTCAGTATGGTATCTCAGATAATCATGCGAAAGTGCTGATCTCCGAGCTGGGGTTGGCCAATTTCTTTGAGATTGTCGCAAATGAGATCGATGCAAACTTAAGCGCAACATGGATAGCAGATATCTTGAAAGGAGAGTTGAACTACCGAGGTCTGGATATAAATGCATTTTCGCCAGGGCACCTGATCCAAATCTTACAAATGTTAAAAAAAGACAAAATCACGGAAAATGGCGCAGTGCAGGTCATACGAACGATAATGGATGAGGGAGGGACCCCGTCGGAGATCGTCAAACGTAAAGGTTTGCTGAAGATTGAGACAGATGCTAGCGAAAATATAGTCCTTCTGGTCATAGAGGAAAATCCTGCTGCAGTTCAGGATTATCTAGACGGGAAGGAAGAATCGTTGCATTACCTAATGGGACAAGTTATGAAAAAAACGCGCGGTAGAGCGGATCCGAACACCGTTAGCAAATTACTCAAAAAGAAGTTGGGATATTAATTTATGCATTATTTTTCCTGGTTCGTCCCTCTAATTGCTTCAGCGTAATACCTTGCTTTTACACCATACTGAAACACTGTGACTACTGCGCTCCCAATCGCCAGAATAAGTATAGGTATCAGGAAGATTGGCATCGAAGCCATTACATGGGAAAGAATGTCTGGGGGGCTTAATACAATAGTTTGGGAGATAAAGAAAAAAATTGCTATGACGAATGGCACCGCAAATATGAACATCATAATCAGACCCACAACAATCGATAGAATCCGCATAATAAAGACTTGTAATGGATTATCCATAAAATGGCGAATGCTTGCGGAAATTGCATCAATAGCTCCACTTTCACCTAAAATGATGTAGGGATAGGTCACAAAGACAGCCAGTGCTATCAGAATGGATATAATGAAATTTAAAAAAGGGCCTATGTAAGGAACTATACTCGCAAGACTAAAGAAAATAGAAACAAACATGATGAGAAGGGCTGCACCCACTAAACTTAATATCTTGTCTTTGGTGAAGTCGAGAGCATCCATTAAGGAGACGTGTTCTCCTCTGACATCTTCCCCTGCTTGTTTTATAATTATTCCTCCGAGAAATAACTCTAAAAGAGAATATATTATTATAAGAAAAAAGATCAGGACAAGCCACTGTAATATTTCTAACAACATAATTAGTGGTGATGTCGTTATAACCCTGAAATTCTCAATTAGGTCCCCCATAAAGAAAAACCAAATCGAGATAGCAATAAGGGCTTCGAGAATTGAAAGTCCGATCATTGGCAAGCTTCTTTTGCTAAATGCATCTTTTTTGAGGACGCTAGTTATTATATCTCCGTATCTAATTTCAGGCATTTTACATACAACCCCAGAGTTCAAATTCATTCAAGGATAAAGTTCGTTTTTTAATTACTCTCATTCCCTTAAATATATGACGATTAATGCACAAAGTTTATTATAAGATGAAAAGACAAGCATGGCAAAAGGATATACCTAGGAGAAATCCCAATGCACCTGATCATCACCGAGAAACATAACACAGCGAAGAGAATCGCACAGATTCTCTCGGACGGAAATGCTAAACAGAAAAAAGTCAACGGAGTAAATACATACGAATATCCTGAATCGAGAGTCATTGGATTGAGCGGACACATCCTCAATGTGGATTTTCCACTAGAGTATAATAACTGGTCAGACGTCGAACCACAGGAACTGATAGGGGCCAAAATCGTATTGGTACCTACCCAGAAAAAGATAATCTCTGCCTTGCAGAAGTTGGCAAAGGATGCATCCCGCATAACAATTGCCACTGATTATGATCGAGAGGGAGAGTTAATAGGAGTGGAGGCGTTGAGGTTAATCCCATCTTCAATTCCAACCGATAGGGTGCGATACTCTGCGATCATTCCTTCTGAAATAACAAAATCCTTCTCAAATCCGACAAAAATCGACTTCAATCTTGCATCGGCAGGCGAGGCACGCCAGAAGATAGATTTAGTATGGGGTGCTGCCCTAACAAGATTCGTTTCGCTGTCTTCACGTCGCCTAGGTAAAAACTTCCTTTCGGTAGGAAGGGTTCAGACACCTTTATTGGCATTATTGGTTGAGAGAGAGAAGGAGATAGCTGCGTTCGAGCCTACTTACTATTGGGAGATCTACGTTACTTGCAAGGATGATGTCGAATTCATCGCAAAGCACTCAAAAGGGCGTTTTTTAGAGAGGGATGAGGCCGAAATTATCATATCGAGACTAGGTTCGAAGGGCACTATCTCCAAACTTAAGAGTGAGAGAAAAATGCAGGCTCCACCAGTACCATTTGACACAACAGAATTCCTTCGAGCAGCCAGCTCGATAGGTTTCACGCCCGCAAGTGCGATGAGAGTTTCTGAAAGCTTGTATATCAACGGATGGATCAGCTACCCTAGAACAGATAACACTGTATATCCTAAAAGCCTTGATTATAGGGCCATCATAAAAATGTTCGCAGAGAGCGGTTTTAGGGACTATGCAGCATCGCTGCTAAGTAAAAAAATGTTAAAACCTACTAGGGGTAAAAAAGAGGCTACCGATCATCCACCGATACATCCGGTTTCAGTTGCCAGCAAGAAGGATTTAAACACTTATGAATGGAAGATTTATGAACTGATCGTAAGACGATTTTTTGCGACGTTCGCATCTCCAGCTGTCTGGGAAATGACCAAAGTGACCGTGGAAATCGAGGGTGAACTCTTCAATGCGGATGGGTCAAGATTGCTTGATGAGGGGTGGTTATGGTATTATCCATACTATAAAATCAAAGAGAATATCTTGCCTCCCCTAAAGGAGGGTGAAATATTGGATATAATAAAGGTCGACCTAGCTGAGAAGGAAACCCAACCCCCAAAGAGATACAAGCAAGGAGGTCTGATAAAAAAGATGGAAGATCTAGGGCTTGGAACAAAATCCACAAGGCACGAGATGATCAGCAAACTCTATGCACGTGGATATGCATATGGGAACCCTTTAAGACCTACGAGTACTGCACATGCGGTCATCGAAACGTTGGAGAAATACGCGGCTCCGATTACAAAGCCAGATATGACTTCCAAGCTTGATAAGGATATGGACAGAATCGCCGAGGGCATGATTGACGAAGAAAGTGTTGTCCAAGAGTCCAGGGAGATGCTTGACACCATATTTGAAAAGTTAAATGGAAGCAAGGACCATGTTTCTAGGACGCTACAAGAGGGACTGAGAGAGGATAAAATAGTCGGCAAGTGCCCTGATTGTGGCTTAGACCTTATGATAAGAAGATCTAGGAGGGGTCGCTTTATAGGATGTACTGGATATCCCGATTGCTCGTTCTCACTTCCATTACCAAAGAGCGGAACAATAATCGTAACAAGCAAAGATTGCGACGATCACGGGCTACATCATTTAAGGATCATCACTAAAGGGCGCAGGCCGTGGGACCTGGGATGCCCATATTGCAACTACATTGAGTGGCAGAAATCGAAGAAAGAATAAACAGTTGTAATAAATTAAATTTATTCCTTAACCGCCCTGACTATTTCCTTGATCTTAGGCTGTACGTTATCCTCTTCAACGACCGTTCCTGTTACGATGGCGTCTGCGCCTGACTTGGCACATTGTCTTGCGGTCGCACTATCTCTGATTCCACCGCCCACGATGACCTTTACATCACCAATGGCTTCTTTGACTGATTTAATCAAAGCCTGTGGAACTGGCTCTTCTACACCCGATCCTGCTTCCAGATAGATCCACCGCATCCCAAGATATTTGGCAGCCAGAGCGTATGCAACTGCCAACTCTGGCTTTTCCCTAGGTATCAGCTTAGCATCGCCTATCCAAGCAGCAGTCCCTCCGGGAAAGATGAGGAGATATGCCATAGGAATCGGCTCTAATCCATATCTCTTAATGATTGGCGCTCCTAGAGCCTGATGGGTGGTTATATACATGACGTTTCTGGAGTTCAATAGGCTCATAAAGAAAACTGCATCTGCATGTTTACTGAGGCCGCTGACCCCACTTGGGAAGAGGATTGTTGGCAAATCTGTTCTCTCCTTTATCGCTAACACCGCCTGATCAAGCTGCGAGCCTCCAGCACCTACAGAGCCACCTATCATGATCGCATCCGTTCCCCCAGCGGTGGCATCGACAGCAATTTCCGCTGACCTTTCTGCCGTCTGAGAGTCCGGGTCGATCAATGTCAGATGAGCTACACCGTCTTTTTCGATGATTTCATTGAGATGCTCCTCCACCTTCATATCACTTCTTACTCTCCCTGGACTTCATTCTTAATCCTTTATAACCACATTTTCTGCAACTTATAGCCCTAACTGGGTTGCGTGCATTACACTTCATACAGATTCTTAAATTCAGAATTCTTTTCTCTGCCTCTGGAAATCTCGCCATGATATAATACCTCAATTAAGTATGGTATTTTAACGGTCAGTATAACTTCAATATTAACACTTAACCTTAACGATTTCATGCCTTTTGTCGAAGAATGACTTAAGGGTTTTGGGGTCCTATATGTTAACCTTTATTAAAAAGTTAACTTTATATATGATTGGCAACATACTATCTTGTAGAATATGCCTGAAGCTAAAAAATCGACCACGATTGGAACAAAGGTTCCCGTAGAATTAGCGGAGAAATTTGCTAGAATAGCTAAAGAAGACAAAAAAAGAGTTTCTTCTTTGCTTAGAGAGATAATAAACGATAAAATCAATGAAAGAATGAGACTTGTTGAGCGTGACATATTCCAGTACAACCCTAAGAATCATGATGTAGTTTGGTATGGCATCATCGAGGGCACTGGTGAAAAATGGGCTATCTGCGATGGACTAGACATAGACACAGTGAAAGATTGGGTATCTCAGCTGAACAATTGCATAACCGAGCACCAAAAATCCCGAACAAAAGTCAGAAAGAAAAGAGATTAAGAAAAAGTTATCATCAAAATCAAAGGTGAAAAATATTGGAATAAAATTAATTCAAAGAATGCAAAAGGGGGTGATACTATAGGATTTATAGACGATACGCAACATTGGTTGGTAGAAATTGGAGGTATAGTGTTATTTTTGTTTTCACTATCCAAAATCGTTGCACCTGAATCTATCCCAATTGGTATGAATTTGAATTTTTCCCAATGTATTTTTGGGCTAGTGGCAGGGCTGTACATGATGGGATATAAGGCAATACCAAGAACAATATCAGAAATGATCAGAGGTTGATAACTTTACTTCACGTCCCATACATTCTTAATCTCTATTACGGCAAAAATAAGAGTCACTATCTCTATTGTGGGTCATCTCTCATCCCTTTATCACTCCATTATCATTCTCGCGCTGGTTGCGCATATGTTGATTTCAATCGCTCTTTTAATCAAGGGAAAATCCCAGACATCAAGCCCCAGTTTGGTTTTATTCAAGATCAATTTCTAAGTTTGTAGCGCCAACAATAAAATTACATATAACCTTCCTGAATCTCAATAACTTCTGCGCTACTCTTTGCCTTCGAATATTCTTCTAGCGGCGCTCGATTTAGCTCCAAAAAATTTAGCCCCCAGCCAAACTTGCTTAGAATTTGTCTAGCTTGCACTTCTCGATGAAGGATATATAGGGCTGCCGCCAATGCTTCAACGCTGCTTAGCTTAAATGGTTTACCATAACTCACAGGGTTTGCAGCCAGTAGATATGGCAGTGCCCTATGATGCATCCTTTTTCCCCTGAGTGTAGGAAATACTTTCTCCACTTCTTTCCAAGAGCAGTCCAGCACCACTATGCCGTATCTTAATCCACCCACATCAACGGGCGATAATGTCTTGTTAGTCAAAGGATCAAGTAATATTGAGCCAAAAGGCAGTTTTTCCAATTTTCTATGCAACTTCAACAAGCCAAATCTTGCAAGCTTTAAAGATGTACATCTTTTCGGTGCACATTGACTTGCATGATATGCATGCAGATGGATATCCATTGTCATCGTCAACATTTATTATCGTCTAGGCATATTAATTAAGAGTTCGTTAATACGAAAGCTGCTGAATAGCGCCGATAGTCTAGTGGTTATGACTTGGGCCTTCCAACAATCATTTCCCACTTCGTGTAAAATCGTTGATGGGGAATGGGAGAAAGCCTACGACCCGGGTTCAAATCCCGGTCGGCGCATTAAAATGAGAAAAAAAGACTGGCTCCAAGACATGGCAAGACAACGAATTGAGAGATTATTTGAATTCGCTGACCATGAGTTCGATGAACACCCTGATAGAAGCAATAGATATGTTCATTTGGCAAGAAAAATAGGCATGAGGCATAACGTCAGGATTCCCAAGAGGCTAAAAAGACGAATGTGTCGACATTGTTATTCTTATCTGGTGCCTGGAAGCAATGCAAGAGTGAGACTACGAGGAACACACGTAGCCGTAACTTGTCTCGTTTGCGAGAAGCAAATGCGATACCCATATGCTTAAAGAATTGAAGGAAAATAGATTGCTTATAAGATAAAAATGTTTGAGTATGCATTATTTTATGCATTATTAAATTTAATTTAAATAATTTCAACGATAATACGAGGGCCGTCCGTTGTCACTATCAGAAGCTATTTGTTGGTGACTGAAGGTCTCTTTACTGAGGACCGCGCCTATTCTCCTGTAGCAATGAGTTCTAAGATGTTGAGCGCTGACGAGACCGTAACATCAGAACTGATACAAAATATTACTGGTAGTGATTTTGAGCCTCTCGGCCAAACCTGATTCAATTTTGGTGGATATAAAGAAAGCGGCACTAAGACGAAAAACATATGAGTTCTATCCGAAGTCATGGATAGGTAAGACATTATCAAAGCAGTTATGGAAGTTTTTAAAGGGTTTACTACCATATAATTTAAAAAGCAAGCGATAGATTAATCAGTTATCCTTCCAATGGAGGTCAGAGATGACGACAATTTACGATGTACCTGCATCTGCGCTTATAAACAAAGCAGCACAGCAGCTAAAAAATGAAGAACATATAAGTCCACCTGATTGGTCAGCATATGTCAAAACAGGCGTGCATAAGGAGATGTCGCCCTCAAGCGAAGACTGGTGGTATGTGAGGTGCGCGTCAATACTTCGGCGTATCTATATAGACGGACCAGTCGGAGTTTCAAGACTTAGATCATTCTATGGCGGTAGTGTGAACAGAGGATCGCAACCAGAGCGATTTTTGAAGGGTAGTGGCTCAATTATAAGAGAGGCTCTCCAACAATTGGAAAAATTAGGATATGTTAAGAAGATGAAAGGCGGTAAAGTGATATCTCCCCGAGGACAATCATTTCTAGACAACATCGCAAATGAAGTTAAAAAAGAACTCGTAAAAGAGATTCCAAGCCTAGAAAAGTATTGATGTACATGACGAACGATGAATTAGAGATTATCAGGAGGAAAAAACTAGACGAACTTAAGCAAGAGCAAATGCGAATGGCTCAAGAAGAGGCGGCAAAAGAGGAGTTGCAAGCTAGAAAGAAGAGTGTCCTGCGTTCTATATTGACTCCTAAGGCGCTTGAACGGCTAAATAGCGTAAGAACGACGAGACCCTCGTTTGCTGATCAAGTTGAACTTCAACTGATAACACTTGTTCAGAGTGGCCAGATTCGCCAGCAGATCAATGATGATCAATTAAAACGAATACTCCTCCTTCTTCAGCCAAAGAAGAAAGACATAACCATCAGACGAATATGAAAGTTTCAGTTTTGTTCAGCGGTGGAAAAGATAGCTCGCTTGCAGCAATTCTGCTTGGGCAATTCTTTGAGGTTGAATTAGTCACATGTAATTTTGGCACCCTTCCTACGTGGCATCTTGCGCGTTCGGTTGCGAATGAACTTGGGTTTCCACATAAGGTCGTACAATTGGATCCTAAGATACTTCAAGATGCGACGCATTTAATGGTAAATGAAGGGTTTCCAAAGAATGGGATCAAGTTAATACATTGTCATGCATTGGAGCACTTGGCAAGCTTTCCCAACATAAAGGCGATCGCAGATGGAGTTAGGCGTGACGATAGGACACCAGTGCTAAGTATATCTGAAGTAATGAGTATTGAAAGTAGGTTTAACATCCACTATATACGTCCTTTGGAAGGATATGGTAGAAAAACTATTAATGTATTGGTAGACAGGTACTTTGAGATTGAGGAAAAGGAAGGCGCTTTAATGATTGGTGCCGAGTATGAATTCGAGCTTAGGGAAAAGATAAAAAACCTATATGGAGATGATGAAGTGCGAAAAATATTTCCACGAGATCATACCCATTCTAGGGTAATTAAAATGAAGGAGGCAAAACATCTTAAATCCCCAGGATTTAAAGATGGTCAAAACCTATTATAGGTGAGGAAGTTGAGTAAGAAGACAAAAGGTAGAAAGATTAGGTTGGCGAAAGCGACCAATCAGAATAGAAGGGTACCTGTATGGGTTATAATGAAAACAAATAGGGCTGTGACGACGCATCCAAAAAGGCGGCATTGGAGGCGAAGTGACCTGGATATCTAGGAGAAATCATGGTTGATGGAGAACAAATATATACGATTCCCCTAAAGGCTGTAAAAGGGGTGCCAAGATGGCAAAGATGCAATAGAGCGATCAAAGAGATCAGAAACTATCTAGAAAAGCATATGAAAGCTGATCCAGAAAAAATCCACTTAGATACGTCGATAAACGAGATAGTCTGGGGGAGGGGGAGCAAAAAACCCCCATCGAAGATTCGGATCAAGGCAATGAAGTTCGAAGACGGAGTTGTTGAAGCAGAAGTTATATAGGCTACTCATATGTTAAGGCGATTGAGCTTCAATGGAAATCCATTTATTGGGGTATTCGCCACAAGCACAGATGAGGTAATAATATTACCACCTGATATCCCAAACAAGACGGTTCAAAAGGCGTGTGCTTCATTGGAGGTTAAAGCTGTCAGGACTTTCATCGGAGAAAGTTCTGTACTGGGTTCTCTAATAGCTGGAAACTCATATGGTTTTGTAACATCTCCTTATGTTCTCAAAGAGGAAGTCGCAATGATAGAGAAATATGCTCCTGTTGCCAGATTGCCCGGTAAGATGACTGCCGCTGGCAATCTTATTTTGGTAAATGATAATGTGGCATTGGTGCATCCGTTCATGGATAGGAAAGCTATAGAAACAGTAAAAACTACGCTAAAAGTGGATGTATATAAAGGAACGATTGCTAACTTAAAAACCGTTGGAATGTCTGCTGTTGCAACGAACAAAGGGGTATTGGTAAATCCAAAAGCATCAACGTCAGAACTAGAATTTCTTGAAAATATTTTTGATTTGCCGATAGACATAGGCACCGTAAACCATGGCTCTGGATTGATTGGTTCAGCTTTATTGGCAAACTCGAGAGGATATGTGATCGGATCAAAGACAACAGGGCACGAGCTTGGTAGAATAGAAGATACTCTTGGTTTTGGGTGAGAAAATATGAATATATTCGTCATAGAAGGGGAGTTCAAAGCAGGAAAAGAGTGGGAACAGTTTAGGAAACGAATTCCAAGTCATAATGAAAGAACCGCCATTGAGAGAATCTACTCATTGGTAGGTAGCCAGCATGGTCTAAAAAGAAATCTCATAAAAATTCATTCAGTCAGAGAGGAATGATAATGGCCGACAGAAAAATTAGTGAAGAGGAACTTCGGAATATACTAGCAAAAATACAACAATATCAAGCCAGCGCAGAAGCACATCAGCAGCAAATCATCTTGATGGATACTTCAATCCGTGCATGTGAGAATGCCATACAGGTCTTTGATAGACTTGAAGATGTCAAGGATAGCAGGGAGGTGTTAGTACCAATCGGTGCCGGATCATATATAAATGCTGCAATCACATCGGATCAAATTTTGATGGAACTTGGTGCTGGCATAAGCGCAGAAAAAAGCGTTGATGACGCAAGACAAAGCCTATTGGAAAGAAAAGATCAAATGGGCAAGATGCTCGATCGTCTTAGGAAGAACCTAGATGAGATGCACAAGGAAATGCAGAATTTGCAGTTGAAAGTCTCTCAGTATGGGTAACCTATGTTCGATGGTGTGAAAAAAAGAATTAATGCCTTTCAAAAAGAGGCAACGACACTTCTTAAGCGTGAATTAGATGAAAAGAACATAGAGAAGATGCTATGGGATTTTGAGATAGGTCTTATTGAAAGTGATGTTGCGTTGCCAGTTGCAGAGGAAATAGTGCAATCTATGAAATCAAAGCTCTTAGATACTAAAAGTAAACACGCTGAGGGCATACTAGAGAATGCAATACGTGATGCATTAGAAAAGGTGCTATCTGTAAGAGACTTTGATTTTGATGAATACATCAAGAATGCAAAAAAACCGATAAAAATCCTTTTTGTCGGGGTCAATGGGGTAGGTAAAACAACTACCATAGCAAAAATGGCCCATTATCTGCAGAAGAATGGACATTCAGTCATCATCGCGGCTGGCGATACGCATAGAGCAGGTGCATCTGAACAAATAGCCATCCACGCAAAGCGATTAGGCGTTAAGCTAATTGAACACCAAGTTGGTGCCGATCCCACTGCAGTGATATACGATGGGGTTCAATATGCCACTGCAAGACACAAAGACGTTTTGCTGGCAGATACTGCCGGTAGACTGCATACGAAGGTAGGCTTGATGGACCAGCTAAAGAAGATATGCAGAGTGACGAGTCCAGATATTGTTATCTTCGTCGACGAGGCGATTGCCGGAAACGATGCCGTAGTGCGGGCCAAGATGTTCAACGATACGATTGACATCAATGGCTCCATTCTTACCAAGGCAGATGTGGATGTGAAAGGTGGTGCAGCAATCTCTATAGCATATGCTACTGGATCGCCAATACTTTTTTTGGGGACGGGACAGGACTACGATGACCTAGCGAAGTTCCGGCCAGAATGGTTGTTTGATAGGTTGTTTGAGGATTAAATATGATCGATAACCTAAGTCTCTCACTACAAAACGTGGTCAAGAAGATAGTTAGGTCCAGAAAGATAGATCCTCACACAATAGATGAAATGGTCAAGGATATTCAGAGATCATTATTACAAGCAGACGTGAACGTCGGGCTAGTAATGGGTTTATCGAAGAGAATAAGGGAAAGATCCCTCAAGGAGAAACCTCTTGCAGGGGCAAATCCGAGAGAGCATGTTATCCGAATCGTTTATCAAGAGTTGATAGGTATAATAGGCAAGGGAATGGACATTTCGCTAAATAATCAAACGATCCTGATGGTCGGTTTATATGGCGGAGGAAAAACAACTACTGTGGCGAAACTTGCCAGATATTTTCAAAGAAAGGGACTAAAACCGGCCGTCATTTGCGCTGACTCTGACCGGCCGGGAGCATACGATCAGCTAAAAAAACTGTGCGAGCAGATAAACGTACCATTCTACGGTGAGAAGGATAGCGGCACTCTTACGATCATAAAAAATGGGCTAAAAGAGCTCAAAGGAGATTTAAAGATTATTGACACCGCAGGACGTCATGCGCTCAATTCAGATTTGATCAAGGAGATTAAAAAAGTTCACAAGCTTGTAAAGCCTGATCAAAACTTTCTCGTGATAGATGGAGCAATGGGACAACTTGCTGGTAAATATGCGAAGGATTTCGATGATGCAATTGGAATTACTGGCGTAATAATAACCAAATTGGATGGCACATCTAAGGGAGGTGGGGCCCTATCAGCAATCTCAGAAACAAATTCTTCAATAGCCTTTATCGGAATCGGTGAGAAGTTAGACGATTTAGAAAGATTTGATCCAGATAGGTTCATATCTCGATTACTTGGCATGGGAGATATCAAGAGCCTCATTGAGAGGGCGGAAGAAAGTTCGGCCGTAGAGGACTTAGAGGTAGAATCCATGATTCGTGGAAAGTTCACCTTAAAGGACATGTATAAACAACTGGAAGCGATAAGTAAACTAGGTCCCATTAAGCAAGTGATGCAGATGATGCCCATCGGTTTGGGAATGGAGGTGTCTGATGAAGCATATAAAGTCACCAAGGATAGGCTAAGTCGCTATAAGGTGATAATGGACTCGATGACTGACGAAGAGATGCAAGACCCAAGAATCGTCGGTAGCTCTCGAATAAAACGAATAACCATGGGATCTGGCACTTCCTCGGAGGATGTTCGTGAATTGTTGAAATACCACAAAATGATGAAAAATGCTATGAAAGGTCTTAGGGGGGGAAAATTCCCAATGCGAAAGTTGATGAAGAGGTTTAAGACGTGAAATACCATATTGAAATATGCTAGGGTGATCAAAATGAAAAGGGATTTGATGGATATCCTTGCTTGTCCTATGTGTAAGTGTGATCTGGAGTTAGAGGTTGTTGAAGGCGATGAAGAAATAATCACTGGAAAACTTTACTGCACAAAATGCGATGAGAGTTATCCCATTGAAGATGGTATTCCCAATCTATTGCCACCAGACCTTAGGCGATGAAATTGCAGACAATACATATTAACCGAAGAGATATTAACTCGATCGAATTTGATATCAAGGAGCTTATGATTCCACTAAGACCTGGAGACGAGACGAGTTTCGAGATCAAGGTGATCAACTATGGGACGCCTACTCATATATATTTATCAGCAACAGAGGGCATCAAAGATAAGATCACATTCCTCAGCCATAATCCATATGTACGATATGAAGAGACAATACCCATAGTGGCACGACTACCGAGAGATGGCAAAGTACTTTACGCTGGGGAGATAGTCGTAACTACTGGTTATGGAGCAAAGAAAAGCGGTTTTGTCACAAAATTGGGCCTTGAAGAAGAAAAACATGTTATAGGGTCTGATGGAGGTTTAGTTAAACCCAAATATCCCAAGGTGCTCAAAAAAGCCACCCACATAGATGTTAAACTGTTGGAGCGCGCTCTTGTAATCCCAGCGTTATTATCCTTTATTGCGGTATTCCTAATTTTGACATACATACGAGTTGGGGCGGTACAAGTTGGCAGTGCGGTAATGGCCTCCATATTAATCGTTTTTATAATACTGTATGGCATAATTAAGCTAATCAAAGCGTGAATGAAATGAAATACATCGTGATTACAGGCGGAGTTATGAGTGGATTGGGAAAAGGAATTACGGCCGCCTCAGTGGGACAAATTCTTAAAAACAAAGGATATGAAGTTACTGCCATCAAGATCGATCCCTACATAAACATCGACGCAGGAACGATGAATCCGTTCCAACATGGAGAGGTATATGTACTTAAAGACGGTGCTGAAGTGGATTTGGACCTTGGGCATTATGAGCGTTTTCTCGATACAGAGCTTACTGGGGATCATAACCTAACAACAGGAAAGATCTATCGTTCTGTGATCGAAAAAGAACGCAAGGGGGACTATCTTGGAGATACTGTTCAAATAATCCCCCATATAACCAATGCTATAAAGGAGCGAATAATAGACATTGCAGCGAAAAGCAAGGCAGATATTTGCTTGGTCGAAATAGGTGGTACGGTCGGTGACATCGAAAGCATGCCATTCCTTGAGGCTGTACGCCAAATGCATGGTGAGGAGGCTGAAGAAGACCTGATTTTCATCCATGTCACGTTGGTCCCTCTCAACCTGCTCGGAGAACAAAAAACAAAACCAACACAGCATTCAGTTAAGGCGTTTCGAGAGTTGGGGCTCAGCCCTGACATAATCGTTGGGCGATGTAAGAAACATTTATCACAGGAAACAAAATCGAAAATCGCTTTGTTTTGTGATGTGCCTGTTGAGGCAGTAATAAATGCCCATGATGCAGAGGATATCTACTTGGTGCCGCTATTATTGGAGGAAGAGGGGTTAGGTGAATTTCTCATGAAAAAACTTCATCTCACTCCCCTAGAAAATAGGACGGAATGGCGCCAGATGGCGAAAAAGATGTCCTCTTTACAAGGAAAGGCCAAGATTGCAATAGTCGGTAAGTATACCCACCTCGAAGATGCATATTTGAGTATCAAAGAGGCATTGAGGCATGCTGGCATCGATCTGGGTTGCGCGATAGAAATCACCTGGATTGAGGCAGAAAATATTGAGTTAGAAGGAACGCAATGCCTAGTAGGTTTGGACGGAATCTTGGTTCCAGGAGGATTTGGAGCCAGAGGGACGAAAGGCAAGATTTATGCCATTAAATATGCCAGAGAGAAAGATGTACCCTTTTTGGGACTTTGTTTTGGCATGCAACTAGCAGTCATAGAATTTGCCAGAAATGTAGTTGGATTAGAGGGTGCAAGCAGCTCTGAGTTAGGAGAAACTAAACATCCTGTTATCGATCTTCTCCCGGAGCAATGTGGCATCGAAGACATGGGTGGAACGATGCGTTTGGGTAATTACAAAGCGAGCTTAAAAAAAGGATCACTGGCACATAAGATATATGGCACTACAGAAATCATTGAACGCCACAGGCATAGATATGAGGTGAACCCAAGATATATAGATCAAATAGAGGCGCATGGCATGATTTTTTCTGGAAGGAACAAAAACAGGATGGAGATCGCAGAGATTCCGTCTCATAAGTTCTTCTTTGCATCACAATTCCATCCCGAGTTCACATCGCGTCCTGGCAGGGCTTCACCGCCGTTCAAGGCTTTCATCAAAGCGATTTTAGACTCATCTAGATAATATTATAAAATTATCCTGTCTTAGTTTCCCATCTTGGCATTGAATTATTTCTTGCTAAAAGACATGAAGAAGATTGTCATAAATACTGCCTATCGCTCAATATCGACCGCTTAATGCTTACTAAATTCTAAAATTTTTCATTTTAATCTGAGCTTGTTTATTTTTTACTTGACAATAGCTTTAAAATCTCTAGATTGCTTTTTCCTCAATCTTCATCAAATTATATCATATAAAATAAAAGAAAAGCACTTTTTTATAATGTTCGGAGCCAATTACTTATAAAAATGTGATAAGCATGAACAAAGCCGTGATTGATAAAGATGGTATGTATGTGATCCAAACCTATACTCGCCAGCCAATTGTTATCGCAAAGGGCAAAGGTGCAACTGTGTGGGATATTAAAGGCAGAGAATATATCGACTGTGTGGCTGGCATAGCTGTTAACAATGTTGGACACTGCCACCCAAAAGTCGTTTCTGCTATTAAGGAGCAGGCAGAGCGATTGATTCATACGTCTAATTTATATTACACGGAGATACAAGGTAAGCTTGCAGAAAAAATAGCATCTCTGACAAACTTGGACAAAGTGTTCTTCTGTAACTCAGGTACAGAAGCGGTTGAAGCGGCGCTAAAACTCGCAAGAAAAGCATCTAACAAAACAGATTTCATAGCTGCTCACGGCTCTTTTCATGGCAGAAGTATGGGCGCACTGAGCGTCACATCCAAGGAAAAATATAGGAAATCTTTCGAACCATTGATTCCTGGGGTCAAGTTCGTACCATATGATGATTCAGAGGCGATTAAAAATGCTATCAACCCAAAAACAGCTGCGGTCATCTTAGAGCCCATACAAGGCGAGGGGGGAGTAAATGTTCCTTCAGACGGATATTTAAGGGCCGTGAGGGAAGTCTGCGATGATTCTGATACATTGCTTATTTTCGATGAGGTACAAACGGGATTTGGGAGGACTGGTAGATGGTTTGCATCAATGCATTGGGAAGTTCAACCGGATATTATGGTCCTAGCAAAGGCAATTGCTGGCGGCCTACCAATGGGTGCGATGGTTGCGAAAGATAGTGTGGCCCAAAAGTTCCAGAGGGGCGATCATGCTTCCACTTTTGGTGGGGATCCCCTGGTCTGTGCAGCCTCCCTTGGGGCTATCGTTGCTCTTGAGGAGGGTTTGATCGATAGATCAGCAAAAATGGGAAAATACTTCATTGAAAAATTAGGCGAGCTAAGGCACGAATACATCAAGGAAGTTCGTGGTAAGGGATTGATGATCGGGATGGAGTTGAAGATGGATGGAAGCCCCATAATAGATAAAGCAAGAGATAGAGGGGTCTTATTAAATTGCATCTCAGAGAACGTGATCAGATTTGCGCCGCCCCTAGTCATCACAAAAGAACAGATCGATGAGGTGGTGGAAGTTCTTGGCTAGGATAAGGAATTCCATTTTTAAGATAAGCGAATATGCGCCTGGAAAGACGATAGAAGATGTAGCCAAAGAATATGGGTTCATCCCCGAAGAAGTTCTCAAGCTAGGTTCAAACGAAAATCCTTTAGGACCTAGTCCCAAGGCAGTCAAAGCTGTGAGGAATAATGAAAACACCATCAGCATTTACCCTCCAAAAGGTGCTAAGGAGTTGAGGCATGCGCTAGGAAGATATGTTGGCTACCCTGCCGATCAAATAATAGTCGGTAACGGCATGGACGACGTACTCGATTTATTGACGCGATTATTTGTGGAGAAAAATGATGAGGTGATAATTTCTATCCCAACTTTTCAATATTATGAGATTTTTACATTAGTCTGTGGTGGCATTCCCATATTTGCGCCTAGAAATCCGAATTTTGATGTCGACGTTGACAAATTGCTAGGTGCAGTGAGTGAAAAGACCAAGATCATTTTCATATGCTCTCCAAACAATCCTACAGGAAATCTTATGAAAGAAAAGGATCTTAGACAGTTGCTTGACTCCACAGAATCAATGGTTATTTTGGATGAGGCGTATGTGGAATTTGCAGACTTCTCTATGGTAGAACTTGTCAGAGAATACGAAAATTTCATCGTCACACGCACGATGTCTAAAGCATTTGGGTTAGCAGGATTAAGAATCGGTTATGCTGTGGCTCCTCTAGAAATCTCTAGAGAATATATGAAAATTGTTCCAGTCTTTAGCGTTAATAGGATCGGGATCTCTGCAGGAATAGCAGCATTGGGAGATAAAGAACATTTACGTCAAACAATCAAAACCATACGAAGTGGGAGGGAATTCCTCCAGAATAATATATCCTTTAAAACATACCCTTCCCAAGCAAACTTCGTTTTAGTGGATGTATCGCCATTTACCGCTGAGGAGGTGTGTGAATCACTATTGAGAAAAGGAATAATTGTGCGGGATTGCAGCTCTTTCAGAGGTGCAGGAGATTCATGGATCAGGGTAAGCGTTGGTACGAAGGAGCAAAATATACGTGTTATCGAAGCTTTTAAAGGTGTAAGGACTTGAAGATAGGCATCACCGGAACTCCAGGTACTGGAAAAAGTGCCGTATGCAAAATCCTCAAAAAATACTATCCTGTGATCGATCTAAATCAACTTATCAAGGACAAGAAATTTTATACAGAAAAGGATCAACAGCGCAATACCCTAATAACAGATACAGATGCACTCGTAAAATATGTGTCACATTATATAAAATATTGGGACGTAAAAAACACGACCATATTTGAAGGTCATTTGGCGCATTATCTACCATTAGATGTTTTTATAGTTCTTAGGGCGTCACCATATGAACTCAGGAGACGACTGATTAAAAAGGGATTTGATGATGCAAAGATAAATGAGAATGTAGAGGCAGAAGCACTGGATGTCATACTTATTGAAGCTCTTGAAACAAATAATAACGTGCATGAGATAAATACGTCTGATAAAGATGTGGAGGAGGTTGCGAGCTGTGTTATGCAAATTCTCAATGGCTCGGACAATTACCGTCCAGGTTCAATTGATTGGAGTGAAGAGGTATTCGGATGACTCTTGACTCGTTTAGACCATTTTTTAGAGGGATCATCGACCCGATGGCAAGTGTACTAGATGATTTGGGAGCTGATCCAAATTACTTATCAGTTGCATCGTTCTTCTTTGCAGCACTAGCTGGAGTTTTGTTCTATTTCAGATTTTTACTCCTCGCCAGTCTCATGGTCTTTCTAAATGCAACTTCTGATGTGATGGATGGGGCACTTGCACGCCATATTGGTACGGCAGATTTGCGAGGTGACTTTCTGGATCATGTGATCGATAGGTATGCTGATATATTCATCGTCTGCGGAATCTTCTTTGGAGGATATGCACCCTGGCAGATCGGTGTTGCTGCGATCACGGGCATTTTATTGACGAGTTATCTAGGGACACAAGCACAGGCTGTAAATATTGGAAGATATTATGGGGGAATTTTGGGCAGAGCAGATCGGCTGGTAGTGATATTTATTGCGACAATCGCCAATTTTGTCTACTCGGACAACATCTATTGGTTACCTATTCTTGGATGGATGTTGTTTGCGGTAGCAATTACAAGCCATTTTACAGCTATTCAACGATTTATATGTATTTGGCATGAACTCTCTAGTTAAAGGCTTGAATTCAAAAGAATCTATAAAATCTTTCAAACGAACATTTCGCCAGGATTAGAGGACGACTCCATTTTTGGGGAGCTTTCTATAACTTTCTTTACAGCTCTATTGAAATCTTTCATCTTTACCGCCTCTCTATCCTCTCGGATGGCGAACATACCGGCTTCCATGACGATGGCGCTCAGATCGGCCCCACTTAAACCATCCGTTACAGAGGCTATTTGCTTAAAGTCGATTTCATCAGCGAGATTCATGCCCTTGGTGTGAATTTTGAGTATCTCTATTCTGGCCTCAACGTTTGGTAGCTGTACCTCGATCATTCTATCAAATCGACCAGGACGAAGTAGGGCTAGGTCTAGGATGTCCAAGCGATTTGTCGCTGCAATAATCTTAACATCTCCTCTCGGATCAAACCCATCCATCTCTGCTAGGAGTTGCATAAGCGTTCGCTGAACTTCTCTGTCACCAGATGTTGCACTTTCGAGACGTTTCGCTCCTATTGCATCCAATTCATCTATGAATATAATAGAGGGCGATTTCTCTCTCGCCATTTCGAATAACTCGCGAACAAGACGAGCGCCTTCACCAATATATTTTTGAATTAATTCAGAGCCCACGATCCTAATAAACGTGGCCTCTGTCCGCTTGGCAACAGCTTTTGCCATTAGTGTTTTTCCGCTTCCGGGTGGACCATATAACAATACTCCTTTAGGTGGTTCGATGCCAACCCTATCGAATATGTCTGGATTTATTAATGGCAGCTCAACTGTCTCTTTTAGTTCTTTTATTTGTTCTTCCAGTCCACCTATTTGATCATAATCTACAGATGGGGATTCGACGATCTCCATTCCATAAACTGTGGTATCCTTGGGCGGCGACAGCACGCCAACAACAGCCAGCGTCTGCTGATTCAGGGCAACTCTAGTTCCAGGTAGTAGCTCGGATCCTTCGATAAATTGTGAGGCATTTACAACAAACTTGGGACCTGTACTACTCTTAATTACCACTTTCTCGTTTTCTAGAACATCTAGGATTGTCCCAACCACCAATGGTGGACCTTTCAATCTTTCAAGCTCACTTTTCAACTTTCGAGTCTCTCGCTCGTACTGTATTTTTTGGTTTTCGGCAAATCGCCTTTCACTCTCTATTCTACGATACTCCTCCCAAAGTTTGAGATTTTTCTCCTCTAATTGACGTACTCTATCGAGCAAGTATTTCGAGAAATCTTCTCGTTCTGGGTCAGCACTAGCATCACTCATCTATAATCCCGTAATATTAATTAGGCTCATGTTGTATATATTTCTTGGTATGGTGTACTGCGAAATATGCGGCGCCGAGATCAAAGGACATGTACATGAAATCAGAATAGAGAAATCCAAGCTAAATACATGTGATAAATGTGCACAATGTGAAGGATCTCCGCCCCATGGAAATAGAAGGCCTTCTTTGATTGAAGAACAAAAGGTTTCTGTCATGTCAGATATCAGTGAGAGATATCCTACTTTTGGACTCGGGGATGTCAATAGTGTGCGCAAGCATACTTGGGATGAGGACCAACGGAAACGTAGTTTGCTTAGAGGAAAAGAGGCCCACATTAAAAAAATCAAAAGAAGCAGAGATACATATAATCAAATGGGTGAGGAACTTATCCAAAATTTTTATGAAATAATCCACCGAGCGCGCCAATCGCATGGTTGGACCCAAGAAGAGCTTGCATCTATGGTAAAAGAAAAGTCATCTCTGATAAGTAAAATAGAGCGCGGAGAAATTGTGCCAGAAGAGGATGTTCGAAGGAAATTGGAGCATACTCTGGCCATCAAGCTAACTGAAAGATTAGCGGAACCCGAGTTGGATGTACAGACTCCAAAAGAACTTACATTAGGAGAGATCGTTGTAATCAAGCGTAAAAAAGAGAGCGGAGACGGTGGATGAACTTCCTCATTCATCCCAATTATTAATGGTAAAAACTAGAGCAAGAATATAGCAGCAGCCACAACAGTCGTCCACGAGCCGTTCTTGCCACCAATGGCAGATTGAGTTATGTTCTTCGTCCTGACTATTTTACCGCTAATTTTCCAGATCTCTCTTTTTTCATCATAACTAACATTTGGATCAAATTCAACGCCCAGGGTGGATGCCAACATCGATGCTGCCAAATCTTCTGCATAATCTCCTGCTATTTGTTCAGTCTCGCCAAAAGAGTGGTGTTCACTTAAGTATCCATATGCATTTCGATCAGATGGTATTGCACATCCAACCGATGCAGCAATTAGCCTATTATGCTCATTTGTGGCATTCTTTGCCATTACACAAAATATGACTTGTCCCGGCTCTAGTCCACTTAAATCGTGATTTCTTGGGACTATCTTACAGCTAGGCGGAAAAATGCTCGAAACAGTAACAAGGTTATATTTTTCTATCCTGGCATCTCTTAGTGCTAACTCATAGGAGCTTAGCTTTTCTTTATGCCTTCCAACACCCCTGGTAAAAAACATCCTCTTAGGAACTAATGATTTATTCATTTGTCACCTATCTTGTATAACTTGTACTTAAAATTATTTTTCCATATCTCAGATAAAATTTTTTGGAAAAAAAATTCATAGGTTAGTCGATACAAGATATACAGCTATATATCATATCAATCAATGCATAGGTAAAGCAGTACAAGAACTAAAGGAATGTCTAGGATGAAAAAAAGACAGTATCATATCGATTGTTGTAAAGGAGATGTAGCACGATATGTTTTGCTACCCGGAGATCCTGCAAGAATATCAATAATCTCCAAACTATGGGATAGCTTCCAAGAAGTGGCAAACCACCGAGAATATAAGACAAACACAGGGGTTTACAAAGGGGTGCCCATTAGTGCCGTATCCACCGGGATAGGCAGCCCATCTGCTGGGATTGCAGTAGAGGAGTTGGCAAGAATTGGCGTGGACACAATGATACGAGTTGGAAGTTGCGGTACGATTCAGCAAAATATCAAGTGCTGTGACCTTGTGATATCCACTGGTGCAGTGCGCTTCGAGGGGACCAGCAAACAATATGTACGCCCAGAATATCCAGCTGTTGCGAGCTATGAGGTCGTTCTAGCACTGATCGAGGCTGCAGAAATCTTAGGATGTAACTACCATGTGGGAATTACCGCATCGACGGATTCTTTCTATTGTGGTCAAGGAAGGGCAAGTTTCAGCGGGTATAAATCAAGCATGACAGAAAATTTGATTTCAGATCTTCAAAAGGCAAGAGTGCCTAACTTAGAGATGGAGACAGCAACCATATTAACGTTGGCAAGTCTATTCGGGCTCAGGGCGGGGTCCGTTTGTACTGTGTTCGCAGTCGGCCCAGACAAGTTTGAGTTGAGTGGAGAGAAAGATGCAGCTCAAGTAGCTAGTGAAGCAGTTAAGATACTCAGCGAGTGGGATACGAGGAAAGAAGTACGGGGTAAAAAATATTGGCATCCTTCTTTAATGTGAGATGAGGTGATCATATGAGAATTGCCATAATAGGTGGAAGTGGCGTTTATGACATTGCATTGCTTGAGTCAAGAGAGGAGGTTATCCAGACTAAATATGGTGCTGCTAAAGTAATGGTGGGACAGTATGGGAGCAAAGAGATTATCTTCCTGGCAAGGCATGGCAAAGGGCATAAGATACCTCCACACAAGATAAACCACCGAGCGAATATTTCTGCACTGAATGCCATGGATGTCAAAAGGATTATTGGAACTACCGCAGTGGGAAGCATAAATTCTGATATTAAACCAGGGGATTTCATATTGTTGGATCAATTTCTGGATTTTACGAAGCAAAACCTGACGTTTCATGATAAGGATGTGGCACATATTGACATGACAAATCCCTATTGTCCAGAGCTTAGGAAAATCATCCTAAAAGCATCAAAATCACTGGAGATCAGCTTGCATCAAAAAGGAAACTACGTCTGCGTTGAAGGTCCCCGATTTGAAACTAGTGCGGAGATACAGATGTTTGAACTTCTAGGAGGGGACGTTGTTGGGATGACCGTTGCCAAAGAGTGTATCTTAGCCCGGGAAGCGGGAATCTGCTATGCTGCCATAGCACTGGCTGCAAACCCAGCAGCAGGCATCTCCTATGAAAAGCCGATAATTAGCCAGATAATCTCCTTTGTAGGGAATAAACAGAAAAGTCTCAATGAGCTTCTCAGGAAGACCCTCTCAATTCTTCCAGATGAGAGAAGTTGTGACTGTGGAGAGGTACCAGACCGAGCATCTATATGTTGATTAGGTGAGACGATCGAAGTTTATTAGTTATATCCTTGTAAGATGGTATATTGAATAGATATCTTTTTTGAGTGCGGCTACCGGGATTTGAACCCGGGTTCTGAGCTTGGGAAGCTCATGTCATAACCACTAAACCATAGCCGCATTTGTTATAGATTGGTTCATTACATTTGTTATAGATTGGTTCATTATATTATGCGTGTTATACTATATATTTCACCTATGTTAAATATTCTTTTTTAAGAAATAGTGGATAAAAATACATTATAATGGAATTTGAATTTTTTTTGTTTGAAATACCGAAATCACCATTCCTCCCGATATTATGGCTTCTAACTTAACCAGATGTGCTTTGATTTAAAGTAAAGAAGTGGACCTGTTTATTTTTGGCTTTTCGAAATCCATAAAAATTAGAAAGTTAAATTTCTCCGATCCATTTCAAGTAATTTGTTTTAATGTTATCTGCCACTTCTCTTGGACTAATCTCCTTTAAACTAGCGATTCTCCCTATCAGCAGAGGCATATCCTGGGGCGACATCTCATAGACAGG
>CAYZWV010000008.1:0-28757 GCA_964482255.1 uncultured Methanocellaceae archaeon | reverse complement strand
CTACTACACCAACTCCAAGACCCACTACTACACCAACTCCCACTCCTACACCAACTCCAACTCCAACACCAACCCCAACACCAACCCCAACACCCACTCCTACACCAACATCCGAACCAATGCAAACGTTCACCACTGAAGAACTTGCCAAATACAATGGCAAAAACGGGGCTAAGGTATTCGTAGCCATCAACGGGACAGTATATGACCTATCCAATAGTATTGCATGGATAGGTGGGGATCATAGGGGTATTCACAATGCTGGAGCAGATATGACTGAAAGTATTCAGCAGGCCCCACATAGTCCTGATTACCCCAAAAGGTTTCCCGTTATTGGAACATTAGCACCAACACCACCGCCCGCCGCAAGTGGTGGAGAAGAAGGTGAATAATAAGAGAATCAATAATTTGTGACACCATTGTGGAAGTGTTGTATATAAGCAGGGTAAAAAACAGGTGTGTTAGCATGTCCCAGTAATGGAGAAAAAGGAGCTTAATTAATGTTTTAGCTATTTTATCTCTAAACTAAATAATGAGTAAATTTATAGCCAATAATCCTACTAGTCCAGACAAGAGAGTAATTAATTTAACGAAAATTTGATATAAAACATAATTGCTGAGCTTTTTCATGTCTTTAATAACTCCTATTAAAGTTGTGATAATCTTAATGACCCTACTTAATCCAAAATTCATATATTCTATGTATGGCTTCATAGAAATTCCTATAAGATAAATAAGATACATGGAAGAAAGGTAGAGAAATGAGATTAAAAAATATCTACGAAGAAAAAGTGTTCTCCAAGGGGATAACAAGTATGTTGGCTCCAATTACGATCGTTTTTCTTTCCATATTAGTTTATCAGATTTTTGTAGGGCCCGTAGGTACCCGTCCAGCACCAAACTGGTTTTTCTTAATTATGTTTCTGTTGTGTTTATTTTTGACAATTAATTTTAGCAATCTGATCATCAGAATGACATCTCGATTCATCTCTGTAAGTTATGGAATTTTTAAGTACAATATCCTCTGGGGGAATATTGCAGATTGTTATTTAGACGAAGCTTCAACGATCAGATACGGAGGCTGGGGTATACGCATAGGGAGGGTGAAGGGAAGATGGAGATTGGTGTACAATGTTATGGGTGGTTCCCGAGTTGTACTTTCATTGAAGAAAGGTAAATTTAGGGAATTTGTATTTTCTACTGGTGATCCACAGAGAGTAATGGAAATGGTAAAACAAAAAGTTGGTTGAAAAAATGGTCTCCATTTGATTCGCATTCTCAATCGCTAGCTCTCCGCTAGTACACATAACATCGATAAATACAGACCCAATCTCAAAATCGATTAATTTTGTTTAAATTTCGCTATTGTACATCTTTGAAAATAATGTAAGCAAATTACGAACAAAGTAAGAAAATGCTTTTATGACTCTGTTATATGCAGCGTCTTTTGTCACGTTATCCTTCCTATTATTCTAGTTGTTCTCGATCCGGCTGAAACCTCCCCACGCCCTTTCATATTAAACGTTTCGTCATATAAGGCCCATCAAGCTCATATCCGAATTTTCGATAGTAATCGCGCACGCCAACACCACTGGTTATTGCAATTTTGTCAAACCCATTCTCCTTTGCGATGTTCTCTGCTTCACTCAGCAGTTCCTCTCCATATCCCCTGTGCTGCCATCCGTCTTTCCTTGAGCCAATGGGAACCATTGGGCCGTAGACGTGCAACTCCCTTACAAGTGCAGCATTGCTCAACTCGGGTCTGTGGGGGTTATCAGGAAATCTTAGTCTCAGGAAACCTATCAATATGTCTTTTTCAACGTCCTCGATTGATATGAAATGCTCAATGCCACCACATGCATCATACATTTCTATCAACAATTGTATGTTTGATATTTCTGGCTCATTTCCCTTAAGCAGTGCATGCCCCACTTCCCTGCAACGTATACAATGGCATTTTTTGCCTGATTCTATCAGTTTATCTGCTGCCAATTGTCTGATATTGCTCTTGTTCACTCCCGCCATAATCAGGTTCGAGGGAATGTCTCGTTGGATTCTCTGTAGTCTCACCCATCTGGGCAAAAAAGATTTTACCTTGGCTAGTAGCTCTACAGCATCTTCATTCATCAGTGGCACATATTCTCCATTTTTCCACATCTCATGTAATTGTGTTCCATTAACGATCAGCGTGGGATATATCTTCAGGTAGTCTGGTTTAAATTTAGAGTCGTTGAATATGCGTTGAAACATCTTTAAATCATCACCAAGGGAAGAGCCAGGCAATCCGGGCATCATATGAAAGCCCACCTTGAGTCCGCTATCTCTTAGCATGGTATTAGCCATGATCGTCGTCTCAGTCGTGTGCCCCCTCTGCATTTGCCTCAAAACAGAATTGTGGGTGCTCTGAACGCCTAATTCGACCTTCGTTCCACCAAATTTCAACATTAGATCGATGTGATCCTTTTTAGACCAATCCGGACGCGTTTCAAAAGTTATCCCTACGTTCCTTACCCTGGCAATCTCGTTGGCCTTTTGTACATCTTCGAGCAGAATTGACTTTTTTCGTTTTCTTTTATTTTTATCTTCGAAGTCGTTCATAGCCTCTAAACAACGGCGTACGAACCACTCCTGATAATATAGCGATCTAGCAGTGAATGTGCCTCCCATGACGATCAACTCTGCTTTATCGAGTGGATGCCCTGTCTGTTTAAGTTGACTGAGACGTGCCATCACTTGACGATATGGATCGTAGTTTTGATGGGTTGCTCTTAAGGCAGCAGGTTCATATCCCGTATAACTTTGCGGAGAATGAAATGACGACATGGGTCCGCCAGGACACGGGATACATGATCCATGTGGACATTTATGGGGTGAGGTCATCACAGCTATAACGGCAACGCCTGAGATCGTTCGAACTGGTTTCAACTGAATTAATCTTCTGATAATGTCCTTTTCATCATCCGTGGAGACTGCCAGTATGTCTGAGTTCTTCGGTATCTTGGACAAGTTGTACCTTCGCACAACCTCCTTCTTAGCATTGTTTAGTTGATCAGAAGAAACAATATCTCCAGCCAGTATCATCTCAATTAATTCCTTGCAAGCGGATGTAACGTCTTCAGTCATCAACCCTCTCTATCGTTATCCCACACCCATTTCTCCCAGTGCTCTATTCTCTCACCCAACCTAGAAGGTGCCATAGGCGCCTCATCAGGGTACCCAACTGGCACCAATGCAATAGGTCGCACATGCTCTGGCAAATTTAATAAAGAGGATACTTCCCGTTCATCAAAAGCCCCTATCCAACAGGCTCCCAAACCGAGAGAGTGCGCCGCCAGAAGAATGTTCATCACCGATGCGGTTGCATCTTGGATGGCATAAAGGGCGCTCCTCGTCCTATACCGTGACTCTGAACGCGTCATGTTTGCGCAAATGACGATCACTACCGGTGCATCTCTTATAAATTCTTGGTTCAGAGCAGCTATTGCCAGGTCTTTCTTCCCCCCCTCCAATGACACAATGATGAATTCTCTTGCCTGTAGATTTCCTGCAGATGGCGCCATTTGAGCGGAATTTAGTAAAATTTCAATGTCTGATTTGCTGATTGCCTTCTCCTTGAACTTGCGTATCGATCTTCGATTTTCTATCGCCTCTATGCAGTCTTTCATAAGCATCACCTTTTTTGTTTTGCTATATTCTATTATACTTTGACTTTGCCCATAAATCTTTAAGGCTTAACAGGATTATATGGCGTAGATCGATATGAGAATTACAACGGACTTAGAGTTAAAAGATACACCTGGTCAACTAGTGTTAGCTCTCCAGCCCATCTCTGACTTTGATGGCAACATAGTCTCTGTGGTACATCACAGGGACAAGAAAACTCCCAGAGGCACGATTCCGGTGCAAGTAGCCTTTGAGATCGATGGAGAGAAGGTGAATGATCTGATCGACAAATTAAAGAAAAACGGGATCATAGTTGCCAGGGTCGGTGAGGAAAGACTTCGTGAGAGTAGGGTCGTTATACTAATTGGACACATTGTCCACTCGGATATCAGGGATACCATAGATCAGATCGATGCTACAGGGTATGCCGAGGTGGTAGACCTTGCGATGTCCATGCCTGGAATAAATCAAAGATCATCTGCTAGACTGGTGATAAATGCTACTGGGAAAAAGGAAATGGAATCTGCAGTTGATTTGCTGAGGGACATCGCATGTGAAAAAGATCTGCTATTGATCGAACCCATCTAGCAGGTGATCTCTTATGAAAAAAATACGCATCTCAATAATCGGATTTGGAGTTATCGGAAGCGGTGTTTCCAAGGTCATTTCGAAAAAAAGAGACCATATAAAGCATAGGCATGGAATCGATCTTGAGCTAGTGGGAATTGGCGAATATAATGGCGGCATTGTCTGTGAAGGGGGCATCGATCCCATGGAAGCTTACAATTTAGCGAAAGCAAGGGAGATGAATAAGCATCCATGTTGGAAAGAGGAAATGAAGGGTATTAAAGTCATTAAAGAAGTGGATGCAGACATTGTGATAGAGACAACACCAACTAACATCGATTCTGGTGAGCCAGGTCTAAGTCATATGCTGACCGCTTTTCAAAATAGAAGGCATGTAGTCACATCCAACAAAGGACCATTGGCTGTAGCGTACAAAGAACTAATAAGAACCGCCAAGGAACACGAAGTTCAGTTTAGATTCGAAGCTTCTGTGGGTGGAGCAATGCCAGTATTTAATCTTGTACGAGAATCTCTTCAAGCAAATAAGATATTCAGTATCAAAGGCATCTTGAATGGGACTTGCAATTATATACTCACAAGAATGTCCACCGAAGGAATGTCATACGAGCACGCTTTATCCGAGGCTCAAGAACTCGGCATAGCAGAGACGGACCCAAGCTATGATGTCGAAGGGAAAGATACTGCATGCAAGCTCGTAATTCTCGCAAATGAGATCTTTGGCATAGATAGCACTTACAAGGACGTCGAAATAGAAGGGATAACCGGAATCACCCTAGAATCGCTAAAACTGGCATCTGATAAAGGATATGCTATAAAGCTGATCGGTGAAGTAGGAGAGAGATTAAGAGTTGCACCACGTTTAGTACCAAAAGACCATCTTATGGCTGTCGGCGGAACTCTAAATATAATTTCTCTAAATACGGATCTGGCAGGAGAGATAACAATAACTGGTAAGGGTGCTGGAGCCATAGAAACTTCAAGCTCTATATTGAGCGATGTGATAAACATAGCGAAACTTTGAGATGGACTGTAAGATGCTTCTTATAATCTCAATCGTGTTAAAGAGGTAAGTCTTTATTTAGATGTCCAAATCCTCAGTTGATAAGGCTAGAGAAGGAATTTTAAGAGATATTGAGAGAATTAGACTAATATGGCCTTTTATGAGTCCTTAATTTAATATATCTACATCTCAATAGGTCCTATAAATTTATAAACAAAAAAGTGTTCAAATTGGATGGGATAGTTGTGATATGAAAGTTATAGAATTTTATAGAAATCCGCCCATTTACTCACTCGAAGTCTTCCCGCCGAGAAACGGGGAGCCGCTCGATAGGGTATTTAACACAATAGATTTTTTAATGGAATTCAAACCAGCGTATATCAGCGTAACTTGTGGTGCTAGTGGAACTCCACGTGGTGGGACGGTACCAATAGCAGCAAAAATCAAGAGAGAGTATGGACTAGAAACCGTGGTACATCTGACATGTGCAGATAAATCAAAACAAGACATAGAAAATCTGCTAATGGATGTAAAATATGAAGGAATCGAAAACATACTGGCACTAAGGGGCGACCCTCCTCAAGGAGAGGAAGTATTTCGACCCCATGAAAATGGGCACAGATATGCATCAGGATTTGTAGAGCAGATAAGTTTGATGAACGAAGGAAAATACTTAACAGAGTTTGAGGGCGTATATTTGCAGGGGTTGCCCACTAGTTTTGGTATAAGCGTGGCTGGTTACCCAGAAGGTCATCCCGAGTGCTCAGATGCGAAAAAAGATTTAGAACACTTGAAAATAAAAGTCGACAAAGGTGCAGACTACATAATAACCCAAATGTTTTTTGATGTAAATCATTATCTAAAATTCGTAAAAAACGTGAGATACCTGGGCATAGATGTGCCTATAGTTCCTGGCGTAATGCCGCTGGAAGAGTATTCTCAGATTAGGCATATGCTACAAAAAATGAAAATAAGTATACCTCAGGATTTCATGAAAAAACTTGAAAAGAACAAATATGATGGGCCTGCTGTGCAAAAGATCTGTACAGAGCATACGTTGTCCCTTTGTAAAACCCTGATAGAGGAGGGTGCACCTGGAATACATTTTTATACTTTGAATAGGCCAGAGAACACACGTAAAATCCTTCAACAAATTTAATTTTTTACAATTTACCTCGGCTACCTACACCGCTATCACGGAATAAACATTATTTGAACCAACATTAAATACCCCCTTTAACCATGCACAACTCTCAAAATAGACCTTTCTGTTGAAAGGTCGGAAAGAGAGGCATCAAAATAGATATTTAAATCTCTTGACATATCTTTGATATTTCTGATTTTGTAGGCAATCCAAATTTCCTTTCATTTTGCTCACTTTTGATGTAATATGGTTTATGGTATAGACCACCACTCAAAAATGTCATACTATGAATTCGAATGGAACCCATCCAGTTCGTCCTGCATATTCACCTGTTAGAATTTTTATCTTTGCTTTTGATGGACTTTCGTAGTCAAGAATCAATATTTGTGGGTGGTCAGTAACAATATAGACATGTCCAGACGCCACCATAACATCAACTCTCTGTTTGTTATCAATGGCAACGGCTCTAGCCAATTCATCAAGCGCTGATTCACTAACAGCAACGAACACAGGTGAATCCAAATGTGCCTTTGACCCAATAGAGGGGACATCTGAGTTTATACAACCTATGGATACAAGCGCAAAGAACCCGACCCCGGTTTTAAGCCATTCTTTTTTATGCATTTTTAATATTTACTTTACTTCCCGTGCATATAAAGTATTTTTTTCTTATTGATCTTACGATAATGACTGATAAAAAGGAGTTAGGCGCTGAAAAAAATAATAGCGATTTACAATAGGTTTTTGTGTTGTTTTGTGCAAAATACAATGCGTTTTAGCACATAGAATTCTAAGGTAATAATACTAAGGTATAGGGCTCAGGAAATAGAGTCAAAAATGCGCCTACAGTAAGAATTACGTTATCTTAGTGAATCCTTAAATGAACGAATGCGTCGTATAACCGATACAGTTCGATCTAAGGTTGTCCAAAGACGGTTGTTCAAACTAGGTTAGTATTCATACAAACGAAACAAAAGGGACGATTTCCTTGTATTTACTTACCCTTACCCTTTGGAACGTTGCCTCTGCCTTTACCAGAGGGTTTTCCCGTTGTGCTCAGATAGAGGGCTTTTCCCCTTTATGCAAGCTTTCTAAATATTTTAAGTTATATATGCTAATCAACTTTTCCACAAAAAAAATCATAATGTAATGATGCCTTTGATAATCGCAACAATCTTTGATAATCGCAACAATAATACCCTTAGAATCCTAATTGTCTATCATCATGAAATTTATAGAATTCGCTGAAATATGCGAGAAGTTGGAAAGTATCACGAGCAATCTGGAGATAACCAGCATTGTTTCCCAACTTTTACAAGATACGGATGATCTGGAGATTGTAACACGTTTCATCATGGGGCGTATTTTCCCAGCTTGGAGTGCTGAAGAGCTTGGTATGGGCCCCAGTCTTCTCTACGATGCCATAGTTATGGCGACAGGCGCTAAGAGAGAGCACATAAAAGAGGTCATTAGGCAGAAGGGTGATGTCGGTATGGCTTGCGAGGAACTATGTGCAAGAAGGACGCAGCAACCACTTCTCTTTGGAGAGTTATCAGTAGATCGAGTTTACCAAAATTTCAAGATCATAGCTCAAGTCGAAGGAAAAAAGTCTCAGAAAAGAAAGGTCAGAATGCTAGCAGAACTGTTTATTTCGGCCAAGCCAAAGGAGGCGCGATACATAGCTAGATTGGTGCTAGAGGAGTTGCGCATAGGGGTGGGGGAAGGCACTGTTCGGGACGCAATCGCAAATGCGTTTGGAGTTTCTGTTAACTCAGTGGAAAGAGGATATATGCTGACCAACGATTTCGGGCTGGTTGCAGTGATCGCAAAAGATGGAGTGGGAGGACTAGAGCGCGTAGACATAGCACCCGGCAGACCAGTCAAGATGATGTTGGCACAGGTGGCTGAGAGCATAGGGGAAGCAATAGAAGAAATGGGTGAGGCTGCCGTAGAATGGAAATATGATGGGGCACGAATACAAATCCATAAAATGGGTGATGAAGTACAGCTCTACTCTAGGAAATTGGAAAATGTCACTAAGTCTCTACCAGATATTGTAAACTTTATCAAAAAAGATGTAACTTTTAAACGAGCCATTCTTGATGGCGAAGTTATTGCAATAGACGAAGATGGTAAACCGAGACCATTTCAAGATATTTTGAGGAGATTCAGAAGGAAATATGACGTGGAGCAAATGGTCAAGGAGATTCCATTCCAACTGAGCTTGTTTGATGTTTTGTACGATGGACAGAGTTTGATCGATTTGGCTTTGATTGAACGGCGCAAAGTCCTTGAGAATTGCATAAGAACTAAACAATCATCAAAGATTATCGTAGCACCACAACTCATCACAAGTGATCTCACTGTTGTCGAGAGAATCTATCAAGAGGCGCTGTCAGCTGGACACGAAGGTGTGATGATCAAAAACCCTAAATCAGCGTACATCCCTGGTAAGAGGGGCAAGAATTGGCTGAAGATAAAACCAGTAATGGAGACGTTAGATCTAGCCGTAATAGGGGCTGAATGGGGAGAAGGCAGAAGGTCAAACTTTATCGGCTCATATTCCTTGGCTTGTAGAGATGTGGATACAAGTGGACTTCTTGGTATAGGTAGAGTTGGAACTGGAATAACTGATGAACAACTAGCAGAATTAACCGAGCTGTTTAAGGAGTTCATAATATCTGACATCGGAAAAGAAATTGATATTAAACCAGAGATCGTGTTTGAAATAGCCTATGAGGAGATTCAGAAAAGCCAGAATTACGAATCGGGTTTTGCTCTTAGGTTCCCTAGATTGATCGGCGTAAGAAGCGATAAATCAGTGGAAGATGTAGATTCTGTGCAGAGGGTGCGAGAATTATATGGGAAACAGAAAGGGCGTGGAATCACTAGATGAATTTTATTTTTTCATATCCTCTTTGTATAACCTCTCTAACCGTTCTAGCATATCATTTAGGTCTTTTAGCCTATCATTCAAACCACTGTCCAAACCAAGAGACTTTTCAAAGCGGATGTTTTCTTTCGTAAGCCATTTTATATATAATATCTTTTGAATTTTTCTTAGTATTAACCAACGTCTAAACTCTTTAATAATGTCACCTAATCTTAAATGAATTGATATTAACCCCATATTCGTCACCTTTTTTCCTTTAAACATCCAACATCAAATAAACGTTATGAGTGGTCCCTCCTTACCATGACAGATAACATTTTGGCACGTATATTTAAATGGTTGAGTATAATAAAAGATTAATCCAACATCTATAGAAGTGACGGAGACATGACCTACTTCGACCAAGTTATGATTATATTGTACCTTATAGTGGCAGTAGCTGCTGTCTTTGGAGTATTTTTAGCATACTTTGACCGCCTATAAGACTTGAGATTGTCAAAAGGCATTCAGACGACTTAAAAGAACTAGTTCAGGTTTGGATGAAAGAGATACCAGAAATCCCTTCTGCAAGTGCGTTTACAGTTCAGGAATCAAAGTCTGAGTCATCTTCCTTAGAAATTCCTGTTGAGAAGAGCTATCTTTTTTTTGATATCAAGAACCATACACCTGCTGATTTGGGTTTGCTTGAGGTTTGGAGTTCCTTTAAAGTTCTATATGACGACTATGTAAAAATGAGATGCAGTCTTTTTAAAGTCATTGGCGATGAGGCAACTAAAAGAACTGGATTACCCCTTGGTTGGGATAAGAAGGGTTTACTGTTTGAACTTTATGTAGAATTAATCTATAGTGATGCATTTAACGTAGCCAAAAATATTCCTAAATGGTTCGATAAAACGGGCTATCGTATCGATGGGGGTCAGGAATACGTACTCGCTTCTAAAGCGTATAACTCTTCACTAGCTTGGCCAGGTAGCTTGGAAGCATTACAGAAAGCACAAGATGTCCATCAAGACATGATAAACAGACTTGAAGACTCTGAATATCCCAAAATGGCTAAGGATATACTAAAACATCAGGAGAATGTGGAGGAGGCAAGAGAAACACTAATGAGAACATTAAATGGTTTTATTTCTATCCCAATATTGCCTGGAAAATGCGATTACATTAGACGGTCTATGTATGGAATCTTATATCGTTAAGGGGAATCCTTCGAGAATGGTTAAACGAGGTTGGGCGCAAATAACGGAACGGAGAAATCCAGTGTGTGACACAAAAATTAGCTTGAGGATGGTCTGCCTTCCAACATTTTTATGTATGTGGACAGTCCAACTCCGATGAATGCTATGATCACTGCGCCAACTATCGAAATCATAAGGTATTGAAGTGCAGCAGATCGAAATCCCTGGCTGAGTAATAAGGCACAAGCAGATCCGCCCCAAAGAATCACACCAGCTGCTGATAGGAAAAATGGCAGAACCCAATATCGTCCGACTCGTTCTTTGCTTAGATATGAATCTATGATCCTTCCTATCCAAGAGAGAAGCCCGCTGGCTATAAACCACCAGACTGAGGCATTAATGAAAATTGCAATGAGCAACAATCCTTGCGCTTCAAGCTCCCAACATCTGGCCAATCCTTGAGTGATGCCTATGAACACAAGGATCGCTGCAGCTACGTATGTAACAAACGAAATTCTTCCCCCATAGAAGGATCGTTTCAAGTTTTCTGTGAAATCCTCTATTATGTCCTCTAGTCCAAATCCTCTAAAAAGCAGATAAATGCCGATAAAGGCCATGATGGCTATGATGGCCCCTTGTGGATATCCTGCAAACACCGAAATTGCATATATAAGACAAGCCAAACCAACAGGTATGAAAAACGTCCGGGATACCTTGGGATCGCTAAATAACTCCTTGATGATGTAATAAAGGCTCTCCAGATTTGGACTCTGTTTGACTATTACTCTACGCACCGAATCAACCCTGAACCTTGACTCAATGAGGGGGAGTACAAACTCGTCCTCTGCCCCATCCGTCACGACTATTGCATTTTTTGCACCATATTTCTCTGAGATCTCGTCAAGTTGCTCTGCTATGAACGTATCCGACTTAACCCCAATATCTCGATCACCACAAATCGACACTATTTCAACATCAGCTCCCTCTGCTTTGAGTTGGTCATAGATCTGAATTGCGCCAAATACCATATTGGTGTCAGAATCCTCTGGGTCATATAATGCTAACTTAGTTGCAGCATCAAGATTATCAGCTCTACCCACAACAGGACCTTTAATTCCGACTTTATGTCCTAGGTCATCATCTCTATCAATACAGATTATGAGAGTTTGCATTATGCTAAGGTATTGAAAAAAGAATATAAAAACCTTGGCTATTCAATAGTTCAATATTTTGACGTCGTCCAAAGAAAAAAGGCCAGCATCTTTGGCAGTTCTTTCCATCCCAAGAGGTACACTTCTCTCTAGTACAAGTATGTAGGCATCCATCGCTTCGATACCAAGTTTTTTTGCCGCGATGACTCTATGGTGTCCATCCACAAGCAACATTTTATTTGGTTTTTTTATGACCACTATGGGTTCTGTTAAACCTCTTTTTAGTTCGTAGGTTCGACCTTCCAGTTCATCCAAATGTATTTTTGGCTGAGTGGGGACAAGTTGATCGATGAGAACCTTATCGTGTTTCACAGTTACCTTTATGCCATGAATGATTTCTAATGTCTTTTTTAATTTCCATACCTTTTGAGGATCTGCCCTCTCTATCTGGGAACGTATGACATCTGCATTAGAAAGAATTCCTTCAAGATATCCAGCATCATTGACTACCATTAACTTTGAAACACCATTTCTGAACATCACCCTTGCTGCATCGGTTAGATACATCCCTGGATGTGCTACCACGAGGTCTTTTGACATGACCTTTGATACTTGATCCTCTTGGCATGAAGATAGCAGGTCCATGGAGGATATATACCCCTCTACTTTACCGTTTTTGACTACTGGGAAGCCATCATGGTCGGTTTTATGAATGATATCTATGACATCTGCAATGGTGTCTTCTGGAGATACTATAATTACATCCTGGGTCATATAGTCCTCCACTTTAAGTTTGTCTGTCATTGGAATAGCCTTCTATTGAGAGATATATGACTATTTATTCCTTATGTTTTTTCTGATAGAATTAAATTTGCAGAATTGATGAAAAGTTTTAAGTCCTAAACTGTTTTATTGACTGGGAAGGATATGCCAATCAAGATAATACAGGAAATAAGGGCATCTGAGCTAGAGGCTGATGAAATCGTAAAAAATGCGCAATTTGAGATAGAGAAGATTGTGTCGAACGCCAGACACAAAGCGAGTAAAATTCTCGAAAAAGCTGAAGAAGATGCTAAAAAAGAGCATCTTTTGATAATTAATGAGGCAGATGAAGAAGCGAGAAAGGAATCCTTTACTATAAAGAAGAATAACGAGAAGGAGATCAAAGCCATAAAGAATGTTGCCCGAGAAAAAATGGATGAAGCGATCGATCTAATCGTCAGCAGGACGGTAAGCTAATGCCGGTAGCCGGTATAAAAAGGGTCTACATAATTTCACATGAGTCTCAGAAAGAAAAGATCGTCAAAAAGCTACAGAAAGTTGGACTAATAGAGGTCACAGATATCCGTGAAAGGCTGGCCACTACTGACTGGAGGGTGCTGCTAAAAGAGGAGGGAGAGCCTGAAATTCAAGATTTGGACCAAAAGCTCTCGGAGTTAGAACATACGATCGATTTTATTTCCGATTTTGAAGAAACGGATAAGGGCTTCATAGAGGGTTTTTTTAGCTCAAAAATCCCCATGAAAAGGAAAGAATTTGAGATTGCTGGCAATTTTTCTGAGTACAAGAAAATATGCGACCAGTCCAATAACTTAGAAAGCAGGCTAAATGAGCTGAAAAACGAGGAAAACAGACTTTTGAGCATATTAGATCAAATTTCAGGTTGGATCGACCTGGACATTCCGTTGGAAGAGATTAAGGGATCGGAAAAGACTAACATAGTGCTTGGGACCGTAAATGCTTTTGATGAAATGAAAAGGGATATCATAAAATTATCACCTGAAACATACCTCAAGATTGTGGCGAAACATGATGAGGGTTTCTACATCCTTGCAATTTATATGAAAAACAAAGAGGTTGATATCACTCAGGCGATGAGAAAATATGATTTTGATATGGTGACATTTCCAGGACTGACAGGAACTCCTTCTGAGGTCCAGGAAAAAATCAATGAAGAGCTGTCAAGGATCTATAAAGAAAGGGAAAATACAAAAGCCGAAATCTTAGAATTGCTCAAGTATACGCCCCAGCTTTTGGCAGTTTATGACCACATTCACATCGATAGAGAAAGAGAAGAAGTAATAAAGAACTTTGCAAAAACTGAGACGTCATTCATGATAGAGGGTTGGATAAAGGAGAAAGATGTAGAGAAACTAAAACAAAGGCTGAGAAGCGTATCCAGTATCGTAGAGATATTCACGAGAAATGCAGAAGATGGTGAGACGCCACCAGTCGACCTAGAAAATACAGCCATAGTGGATCCGTTCGAGGCTGTCACAGAGATGTACAGTCCGCCAAAATACACCGAGATAGACCCCACACCTCTCGTGACTGCGTTTTTCATCTTATTCTTTGGCATATGCCTATCTGATGCAGGCTACGGGATCATGTTATCACTATTATCCATACTAATGATGAAAAAATATAACATGGGATCCATGGGCAAAAAATTTCTGAGGTTGTTATTCGTTGGCGGGATTTCAAGCGTCTTCTTCGGAATATTGGGTGGAAGCTTCTTTGGAGATCTATTGAAAATGCCTGTATTCTGGATCAATCCTATAGAAGATCCGATGACCATGTTAATATTTGCTCTAATTCTGGGATTAATCCAGATTTTCGTCGGCATAGGGGTGAAGATGTACAATGATATAAGAAGGGGGGACATCAAAGATGCAGTCTTTGACCAACTCACACGGTTCATTCTCTTGAGTGGATTGGTGCTCATAATTTTAGCTGAGATGGATATGCTTCTCCTCAGCAAAATACCCTATGGAGTTGCAGGATTTGGTATAATAGCCCTCGTTCTAACACAGGGCAGACATCAAAAGGGTATGGTAAAAAAAATGGTTTACGGGTTGGCCAGTCTCTATGGAATAATTGGGTATTTTAGCGACGTGCTATCATACTCAAGACTTATGGCACTGAGTTTGGCTACAATAGTGCTTGCCATGGTCTTTAACACCATAGCATTCATGATGAAGGATATATATATTGTTGGAATCTTTATCACAGCGATAGTGCTCATAGTCGGTCATTTCTTTATGTTAATTATAGGCACGATGGGCGCATTTGTTCATACGATGAGGTTGCAATACGTGGAGTTTTTCAGCAAATTTTATGTAGGTGGTGGAAAGAAGTTTTCACCCTTTAAAGCGAGTACAAGGTATATCGAAATAGAGGAGGTATAAGAATGGTAGAGATAGAATTGGGTTTGGCTTTGGCGGCTTGTGGTGCTGCATTGGCAGTAGGTCTGCCAGGAGGTGGCTCTGCTATTGGAATTGGCACAGCAGGACAGTCAGGCGCAGGTGTGATAACTGAATATCCAGAAAAATTTGGTGTTGTTTTGCTCCTACAGGCGCTTCCAGGAACACAGGGCATATATGGTCTACTGACAGGGTTTCTGGTGCTAATGAATACTGGGCTGCTCGGTCAATTACAGCCAATAGGAGTCGAGCAGGGATTAGCCATACTCTTTGCCTGTTTACCTGTGGCAGTAGCAGGCGGTCTTTCAGCGCCAGCACAAGGGCGGGTTTGCGCTGCTGGTGTTAGCTTGACCGCAAAGAGACCAGAAGAAGTAGGTAAGGCAATCATACTTGCTGCCATGGTGGAAACGTACGCAGTGTTTGGCTTGCTAGCGTCGATTCTCATGCTCGGAGGGGTGTTCTAGTTTGGGCATCGAAGATATAAAACAGAAGATTCTCGCTGATGCGAGAGATAGGGCCAAACAAATCAGAGAAGAGGCGGAAAAAAAGGTCAAACCAATCGTAGACGGAGCCAAGGATACAGCTAAGCAAATCAAAAAAGAGTCCAAGGAAAAAGCCGAGTTAGAGGCGGAAGCGAAAAAGAAGAGAATCCTTGCATTAGCCAGGCTGGAGGCGAGAAAGAGCATACTAGCGGCGAGGCACGAAATGACGGAGGAGGCGTTTGTTAAGGCAGTGAACAGGCTAAGTGAACTAGATGATGGAGAATATCGAGCGATTATAAAAGAGATGTTCCTATCAGTGGACATGCCAGATGGGAATTTTGAGGTGATTCTTTCTCCAAAGGATAAAAAAAGAATTAGCCATGATTTTCTCAAAGATGTACAAAAAGAATTAGCCAAAAAAGGAAAAAAAGTTGAATTAAGGTTATCCGACGATACCAGGGATATCTCTGGAGGTTTTATCCTCCGAAAGGGGAGGGTTGAGTTCAACAACTCCTTTGAGGCTGTAATAAAAATGCAAAGAGATGTAATGGAGACAGAGGTAGCAAGAATATTGTTCGGTGAGCATTGATGGAAGTCACAGCGGTCAATAAATATGCATACTCTGTAGGAAGAACCAAGGCATTAGAAACGAAGCTTCTTGATAGTGGCAAGATAGATAGGATGATCGAGGTCGAGGATGCAGATGCTGTTTTGCGTGTATTGAGCGAAACAGAATACGGTGATATGATTGCGGAGATTAAAAGTGCTGAGGAGTTTGAGAGGATTTTATACGTGGAGCTAAAGAGGACATATTCGGTTGCCAGGAGCTTCTATCCTGATCCGAAGCTCGTCAATCTATTCACGCTCAAGTACGATTTCCATAATCTAAAGGTCTTGCTTAAATCCAAATTGAGTGATCAGGTGGCCGATGAACTGCTGATCGATCTAGGAGCTATTCCAGATATAGTTTCCAAGCTGATGAAAGAAGACATTTCGGAGATTTCAAAGAAGCTTCCAGAAGGATATGGAAAATCAGTCGAAAGAATGCTGGATGAGTTTAACACTTCTTCAAAAGATCCACAGATCATCGATGCCCTTTTAGATGCTGAAATGTTTGCTCTAATGCATGAGTTTGCATCGCAGAGCAATTTTTTGCTAGAACTGCTAAAGATGCACATTGATTTGGCCAACATAAAAATGTTGATCAGGTCGAAGAAACTCGACAAGAGCAAAAGATTCATGGGATACGCCCTCTTAGAAAATGGCAGTTTACCCAAAGATAATCTGCTTAAGATTTATGATAGATCATTGGATGCCATGATAAGCGAGCTCTGTAAATCAGAATATGGCGAGATCATAGCAGAGGGGGCTGAGTACTATGAAAAAGAAGGGTCTTTGCTTTTATTCGAAAAGTTGTTTGACGACATGATTATGGGGCATGTAAAACAGGCGAAATATGTGGCGTTCGGTCTAGAACCCCTAGCAGGATATATAATCGCCAAAGAAAATGAGATAAAGCTGATCAGGATGATATTGATGGGAAAGTTGAACGAAATTCCCAGCGAACGGATAAAAGAGATGGTGCGTGAGGGGTATGTATAAAATAGGCATCATAGGCGATAGAGATGAGATCTTATGTTTTAAGGGTTTAGGACTCGAGACCTATGGGGCCAAAGATGTCGGAGAAGCTTCTAACATGCTGAGGAAAGCATGTGATGAGGATTTTGGCATCATATTCATCTCAGAACGTTTTGCCAAAGATATGGATGAGCAAATATCTGGCGTAGAAATGCCTATCATCATTGAAATTCCAGACAAGAAAGGGGCCACTGGTTTTGGAATTGAAAAGCTTAGGAGAACGGTTGAAAAAGCAGTTGGCACTGATATATTATCCAAAAAAGGTGATTAAATGGGAAAGATAATCAAGGTCTCAGGTCCGGTCGTTATCGCAGAAGGGCTGAGCAATGAGAGAATGTACGATGTCGTGAAAGTTGGAGAGAAAGAGTTGGTCGGGGAGATCATAGAGCTGAGAAAAGACAAAGCAACTATCCAAGTATACGAGGAGACTTCTGGTATAGGTCCGGGAGAGCCCGTTTCTCCCACAGGTCAACCGTTGAGCGTCGAGCTGGCGCCTGGACTGATGGGCGCCATATACGATGGCATTCAGCGTCCATTGGATGTAATATATAATAGTGCAGGAGACTACATGACAAGAGGTATCTCGGTAGACGCGGTTGACAGGAAAAAAGAATGGGACTTTCAGCCTAAGTTGAGCAAGGGGGCCCACGTAACCCAAGGAGATGTTCTAGGGGTGGTCAAGGAGACGGAGTTGGTGGAGCACAGAGTGATGGTCCCAGTTGGTTTGGAGGGGGAATTAGTTGATATTTATGAGGGTCCAGCAAAGGTTGAAGACGTCATTGCGAAGATCAAAATGAAAGACGGTCTGAAGGAAGTAACGATGCTACAGCGTTGGCCAGTTCGCATTCCCAGACCATCTAAAGAGAAGCTACCGCCCGAAATACCTATGATCACTGGTCAGAGGGTATTAGATACGTTTTTCCCCATCGCGAAGGGAGGCACAGCATGTGTGCCTGGTCCGTTCGGCTCGGGAAAGACCGTTGTTCAGCACCAATTATCGAAGTGGAGCGACACAGACATCATCGTTTTCATCGGATGTGGTGAAAGGGGAAACGAGATGGCAGAAGTTTTGTTGGAGTTCCCAGAGCTCAAAGATCCTCGCTCAGGTCTTCCTTTGATGGACAGAACTATCCTGGTTGCCAACACCTCAAATATGCCATTCGCTGCGAGGGAGGCAAGCATATACACCGGAATAACGTTGGCAGAATATTATAGAGACATGGGATATAATGTCTCTTTGATGGGTGACTCCACCTCAAGATGGGCAGAAGCCCTGAGGGAAATCTCTGGCAGATTGGAGGAGATGCCAGGCGAAGAGGGATATCCTGCCTATTTATCTTCAAGGGCAGCAATGTTCTATGAAAGAGCCGGCAGGGTAATAACCCTCGGATCAGAAAAGAAAGAGGGTTCATTAACTGTCATAGGGGCTGTATCGCCTCCAGGAGGCGATTTCTCCGAGCCCGTAACGCAAGCAACGCTCCGGATAACCAAGGTTTTCTGGGCATTGGACGCTCCTTTAGCATATAGAAGACATTTTCCTGCTATTCACTGGCTTCTTAGCTACTCACTCTATTTAGATGACGTAGAAAATTGGTGGCGTATCAACGTTGGAGATGATTGGCGCAGTCGGCGGGATGCTGCTATGGAACTCTTGCAAAAGGAGGCGGAGTTGGAGGAAATAGTTCGCCTTGTAGGAATAGAGTCCCTCTCTTCCAAGGATAGACTTCTTTTGGAGACCACAAAATCCATAAGGGAGGATTTTCTCTATCAGAATGCATACCATGAAATAGATACTTACTCCTCTGCAAAGAAGCAATATGCGCTCTTAAGACTTATCCTTAATTTCCATGGGTTGGCAATGAAGGCACTTGATGATGGCGTCCAGCTAAAAGATATCTTAGACCTACCGGTTAGAGAGGACATAGTAAAAGCAAGATTTGTGCCCGAGGATGAGTTCAAGATTGCTTTTGAGAAAATAGAGGATGGAATGAAGAATCAATTCATAAAGTTAGGTGATTAGAATGCTCAAAGATTATCTGACGATTTCAGAGATTACGGGTCCCCTCATGTTCGTTGAGGGTGTGGAAGGTGTGAAATATGACGAACTGGTGGAAATAGAAACTCCGACTGGTGAGATAAGGCGAGGAAAGGTTCTGGAGATATCCAGTGATAAGGCATTGTTGCAAGTTTTCGAAGGCACCAGTGGAATAGATGTTTCCACCAGCAGGGTTAGATTCCTTGGCAAAGGAATCGAGTTGCCGGTATCATTGGATATCACAGGAAGGATCTTTGATGGTTTTGGGGATCCGATAGACGGTGGACCAAAAATAGTGCCAGAAGATAGAATCGATATTGGCGGAAGTCCTATAAATCCATATGCAAGGAATTATCCACTCGATTTCATCCAGACGGGAATTTCTGCAATAGATGGTATGAATCCCTTGATCAGGGGACAGAAATTACCTCTCTTTTCCGGATCAGGATTGCCGCATGCCGACATAGGAGCTCAAATTGCTAGGCAATCAAAGCTAATTCGAGAGGAGGAGGAGTTTGCAGTTATATTCGCTGCGATGGGCATTACGTTCGAGGAGGCAAATTACTTTATATCAGATTTTCGCCGCACGGGTGCAATAGAAAAAGCGGTTTTGTTCATGAACCTAGCCGATGATCCGGTCATAGAGCGGATTGCAACTCCCAGAATTGCGCTGACTGCTGCCGAGTACTTGGCATTTGAACATGATATGCACATACTCGTTATCATGACAGATATGACAAATTACTGCGAAGCTCTTAGGGAAATCTCAGCATCAAGAAAAGAGATTCCCGGACGGAGAGGTTATCCAGGCTACATGTACACGGATCTGGCGACGATATATGAGCGAGCTGGAAGGGTCAAAGGTAAAAAAGGCTCCATAACGCAAATTCCGATATTGAGCATGCCTGAAGATGACATAACACATCCGATCCCAGATCTGACTGGTTATATAACAGAAGGTCAAATATTTTTGAGCAGAGAGCTACACAGAAAGGGTATATATCCTCCAATAGATGTTTTGCCTTCTTTGTCAAGGCTCAAAGACAAAGGAATTGGAGAGGGCAAGACGAGAGAAGATCACGCTGGTGTCTTAAACCAGCTCTATGCGGCCTATGCCAGAGGAAAAGAAGTCAGAGAGCTGGCGATAATCTTGGGGGAATCAGCATTGACAGATGTCGATAAGAATTTCCTTGATTTTGCGGAGGTTTTTGAACGAAAGTTCATCTCACAAGGGAAAAATGAGGATAGGAGCATAGGACAGACCTTGGACATTGGTTGGGAATTGATGACAGCTCTTCCTGAGTCTGAGCTAAAGAGAGTTCGACCAGAGCATATCGAAAAATACATGCGAAAGGCTTATAGTTAATGATTAATAATGAACATTTGTTTTCTTGAGAATTCATAAGGTCAAAGGATGATCAGCGTCAAAGCAACAAGGATGGAACTCCTCAACATAAAAAAGAGGATAAAAATAGCGAAGAGAGGTCACAAACTACTAAAGGATAAACGAGACGGACTAATGAAGCAGTTTTTGAACATGGTAAACGAAAATATGGAGATAAGAAAAAGTGTCGAGAGCAAGCTCTCATCGGCATACAGGAGCTTCCTGCTGGCGAGGGTGATGATGAGCGTTGAGGAGATAAAGGAAGCGATCTTGTATCCAAAAAAAGAGTGTCTACTTCACATCTCACATCAGAACATAATGGGTGTGAACGTACCTAAACTAGAGATGCAGATGGAATCTGAGATAGGTCCTACGTACAGCTTGGTCAGCACATCAGGCGAGCTGGACCGTGCACTAGGACTCTTTGTCAAGGCATTACCAGAGATGATTCAGCTTGCAGAGATTGAGAGATCTGTCGAGCTGTTGGCACTTGAGATAGGTAAGACCAGAAGAAGGGTAAATGCCCTGGAGCATGTGCTCATACCGCAGCTTGAGGAGGCTGCAAGATATATCGACATGAAGCTGGATGAGATAGAAAGGTCGAACTTCTGTAATCTAATGAGGATAAAAGAAATCATGGAGGCATGACAAATGGATAGACATATCTTGGACGTACTTAAGAATAAGGGGCCAGAACATAGCTTCGAATTCAAGCTATCGGATATGGTGGGCAAGGTTGAATATGTATTTTCGGCTGAGGAAATAGGAGTCAAGAAAGGAGAAGTGCATTCTATTAAGATAAAGCCCTTCACGATCCCTCCTGAGTGGCTGGCACTTCCTTGTTCTTATATCCAAAACCCACTTGGGAAAGTCGTCGGTGTAGGAGAGAAATTTGCCAAGCCGGTAGAACTTGAAAGATATGTAACCCATGCGATATTCACTGCATTTGCAGACGGTGAGATCAAGATAGGTGATATAGTGGGTGCCGTTGTTATGCTATTCGCTCAAATCGGATCATAGTAGATGTTTTATCACTATATACATGAAAGATACGGTTAGCATGGCTGCTACCAGAAACAGTGCGAATCCGATATCCCCTATACAGGGTTTGGCTGGCTTGTATTCTCGCTCAAACTTCTCTGCCCTCTCGCCGATACATGCGGCCCTTCTATTCTCGGTCAGCAGATCTGCTGCATAGCCCACGGTTGCGTAGGGATACTTAATGGCTTTGCTGAATATCGTGCAAGTCCTCATGAACAGATTACCTGTCGCTATCCTAATATAGGGTATGGGGTCTGCACCAAAGCGAATTAGTTTTTCATATGTGTTTTCATAGTCCGCCCCTTCAATCCTCGCAACGGACCCCCCTACAAACCAGATGAAGCTTTTTCCAGCTTTTCTGTAGAACCAGTCCATATCAAGGTTAATTTTTGGTTCACCACCGAGTTTGTCGATCAATAACCAAAATGCCAATGCGGTAAATAACAAGAGTTGCATCGTTCCTACCACATGGCTGGCTGTATAGGAAACAAAATCAACGGTGTAAGGAAGAATATTGTAAAGGACTTGAGGGTAAACGCCAATAAAGATACACAAAAAAGCGGCGAGACCCATGGCAAGCAGCATATTTTTAGGGGGCTCTTTAGCCTTTATACCTTTATCCTTTGAAAAAAAGGTAAAGTAGGGAAGTTTTAAAGTCGTACAAAAGAATGTTCCAACCGATGCCAAAGTCAGCATGAGCCATATCACAGCTCTATGATCCAAGGCAGCGGCTTCGATAATCATTGACTTGCTCACAAATCCACTAAATAGCGGAAATGCGGAGATGGACAATCCGCCAATCATGTAAAAAATAAAGGTCAAGGGCATGGTTTTGTATACTCCCCCTAATTCGGTGAGCTTTCGTCTTCCTGTCATCTGGATCACCGCACCTGCTCCCATGAATAGCAGGGCCTTGTACAGGATATGAGTAAAGGCATGGGCAGTTGCACCGTTTATTGCCATCATCGTTCCCATTCCGACACCACAGACCATATATCCCACCTGGCTGATGATATGATAGGCAAGAAGTCTCCTGATGTCATTCTCAATTACAGCGAAAACAACGCCGTATATGGTCATAACCGCCCCTAGCCATATTAGGATCTCAACGCCAGGAAAGCCTCTGATCAACACATATACAGCGGTTTTGGTGGTAAAAGCAGTCAAAAATACACTTCCAGTAACAGTCCCCTCGGGGTAGGCATCAGACAACCAGGCATGCAATGGAGGTACGGCTGCATTCAACAAAAAACCAACAAGTATAAGGGATGAAGCCAGTCCACTGGATCCTAAGAGTCCAAATTCAATGGACCCTGTATTTACTAGGTGTATGATGATGCCAGCCAACAGACAAGAGCCACCAAATGCGTGCACTAATATATATCTAAATCCGGCATCCAATGATCTCTTATCCTTTTGATACCATATAAGGAAAACAGAAGAAAAAGCCATGATCTCCCAAAAGATGAATAAGGAAAGGAGGTCACCTGCGAAGACGACGCCCAGAGAGGCCCCGATGTAGAAAAAGGCAGCCATATGCTGTCCGCTCTCTTTTACATGAATAGCATAAAGGGTCCCCAAAAATGCCATGATGACGAATACATATCCAAAGCATAGGCTTAGAGTGTCTACCTTGCCGAAGATGAGGTTATATCCCAAAAAGCTGTGGATCCAGTGGATCCCATGGGACATGCACAGAAGGTTCATAAATGCTATCAGGGGGAGCAGGAGCATGTATATCTGTTTCACCTTTCCTTTCAGAAAAGGGATCAGAAGAGCTCCTAGAATAAATATAACCACGGGAGGTACCCATTCAATCATAATAATCTTCCTCCCTCTGAAGCCAGTGATGACCCAGTGCTTTGGAAACGATGATGATCAAAATGCATCCAATAAACCCATACATGGCATTGAATCCTGGTATTCCACTCCACCAGAAGGCAGCATGGTCATGATGAAGAAAAAAATCAATCAAGACGCTCAATATAAGGCCGATATAAAGGAAATTCTTTAACGTTTTTATCATATCATATTCCTCCAAGTATGTTCTGAACCGCAACGTTTGCCATATTGAGGAACTGATAGGTTGCTTCCGGTCGAATTCCCATTATTAACGCGGCTATTGCTGTTATAACCAAAGGCGCTAACATGAACAAAGGAGCCTCCTCAAACTTGTTCCCTTCTTCTGAACCTTTGAAGAATGCTATGAACACGATAGGGAAGAAGTATGCAACGTTCATCAATGAACTCACCAGTAGCATGAATAAAAAGAATATTTCCCCCGCCTCTAAAGCTCCCATGCACAAGTACCACTTGCTGATGAAACCGCAGACAGGCGGAAATCCACACATTCCAAGTGCAGCGATGAAAAACATCATCATCGTAATTGGCATCCTCCTTCCCAAACCATTCATTTCACTTATGTTCTTTTTTCCAGTCACGACGAATATTGCGCCAGCGCAGAAGAACAAGGTGATCTTCATGAATCCATGGTTGGCGATGTGCAATATCCCACCTGTCAATCCGCTCGGGCTTAACAATGCAGCTCCCAATATGATATAGGACAGCTGGCTAATCGTGGAGTATGCAAGCCTTCTCTTTAGATTGTCTTGCGCTAAAGCAAAAAGCGATGCCATGATGATCGTGAAAGAAGCCACGATGGCAAGGGGCAATGCCAACCCAATATCGGCCATGAGTTCGGTTCCATACACGTAACATACGATTCGCATTATCCCAAAGACGCCCGCTTTAACCACCGCTACGGCATGCAATAGTGCACTGACTGGAGTTGGTGCTATCATGGCGCTTGGCAGCCAGCCATGGAGGGGCATGAGGGCAGCCTTCATACCAAACCCTACAATAAACATCGCAAACAACGCCCTGAGAACCTGCGCTGACCCGCTGCCAGCCAGTATGCCATGATCGGCGAAGGAGAGAGTGCCAGTTAGAGAATACGTTATGATCATGCCAAGCAAGATGAGGACACCGCCAGTAAAAAGATAGATCAGATATTTCCTCCCAGCTCTTAGTGCCTCTGGTGTCTCTTCATGTATGACCAATGGATAGGTGGCGATGGTCATAACCTCATAGAATATGAACAAGGTTAACAGATTGGCTGCAAAAGCTATACCAATGGCTGAAGATAAACATAGGGCAAAGCAGAAGAAATATCTTGTCTGTGCGTGTTCGCGAAGTCCTCTCATGTATCCTATCGAGTACACCGAAGTCATAATCCACAGCATAGATGCCAAAGTTGCGAATAGCATGCCAAGGGCATCCGCCCTGAAGTGGAGCGGTATTCCGGGTACAATGGATATCACAGTGAACTCATAGACTCCCCCGTTCATAACGAGGGGGAGCATCGAAATGACGATAACGAACTTTGAGAAAGCTGCAAGAAGTGTCCAAAACTCTCTGAGATTTCGACGCCTCTCACCAGATGCCAGGATCAGTACTGCACAGACCAATGATACGAGTATGGCAAGAACGGGTCTTATCGAATATACTGTCTCCATTTCTCTCCTCTCCTCCTACAATCCTAACAGTGACTTGGCGGCTGGCGTCACCAGCGACAGTGGCAACTTTGCACCAACACCCAAAATCAGGCATCCAATTGCCAATATCACGATGGGGATGAGCATCATGATGGGGGCGTCATCCCTCTTAATCTCCCCCTTATGAACGCCAAAGTACGCGATGTTCACGACTCTAAGATAATATATGGCATTCAGCAAACTGCTCAACAATATGACGATGATGAATAGCCAAGCTCCCGAGTACCAGGCTCCAAGAGCTAGGTACCACTTACTTATGAATCCACAAGTGGGTGGAATGCCCACCATTGAGAGGGCAGCCAACGTGAAAGCCGCCATCGTAATTGGCATTCTACTCCCCAAGCCACCAAAATCTCGAATGTTTCTTAGCCCTGTCTTATAGATGATTGCACCTGCACAAAGGAATAGACATCCTTTCATGAAAGCGTGATTGATGATATGCAGTATCCCCCCAGTAAGACCTATCTGGGTGGCTATCCCCACACCTAACATCACATATCCTATCTGAGCCACGCTTGAATATGCCAGCATTCTTTTGAGATCAGTCTGGGATATCGCAAACAATGAACCCACTATGATTGCTGCTGCAGCCATCCATGAAATTATGGAGGTAACAGGCATCGTTTCGATGACAAATTCTGGTTGAAATACGTTGAATAGTACTCGAATAAGGGCCAAGGCCCCCACTTTTATTACTAGTCCGGAAAGAACAGCGCTTATGGATGATGGCGCCATGGAATGGGCATCTGGCAACCATGTGTGTAGTGGGAATAGAGCGGCTTTGATGCTGAAGCCCACTATGAAGAGGGCTAAAGCCGCTAGGAGGGTCCAAGAGCTACTCCAGACGCTATAAACACTTGGCAATCTTGCTGACAAATCTGCCATATTCAGCGTGCCAGTGCTTATGTAGAGATATGCTATGCCGATCAGCATAAAACTGGATCCAATCGCCCCTAATAGCAAGTATTTATAACTTGCTAGGATCGCAACTTTTTTTCCGGTGATCGCCACCAATGCATAGGATGATATCGACAGAATCTCGAAGAAGACGAATAAGTTGAACAAGTCTCCAGTGACCGATGCACCCATCATACCGCCTGTCATTAGCATTAATAGGGTGTAATATGTGCTGTTTTTGGATTCATGCAGTTCCTTAGCAATATATTCTTTGGAATATATAGTGGCCATTAAAGTGACAAATGAGATTACGATGCACATGTATGCGCCGAAGTAGTCCACTAGCAACTCTATTCCAAATGGCGGCATAAATCCACCCATATGGTAAGAGACTATCCCATCAGTTAGCACCGATCTTGCTAGGATGAGTGATGCAAGAAAAGTGAGTGCCATAGAGGCCATCGCTAGAGGACCGCAGATCCTCTTATCCTTCCATCCAAGTATTGGAGTTATGTATGCTGTTACCAGTGGTATAAGAACTACAAGTATTGGTAGATGTGAAGGCCCCACCATCACATCAACTCCGACAATTTCTCTGAGTCGAGCGTCCCGTATTTTTCATAGATCTTGATTATTATGCTAAGCGCAAGGGCTGTCGTGCTAACGGCCACCACTATTGCGGTTAGTATGAGTACAGATGGCAAAGGATTTACATAGATGACCTCTGCACCTTCATGTGCAATGATCGGCGCAACCCCGCCCTCCACATCTCCTATGGAGATGTAAAACAGGAATATCGCTGTATCCATGATGTTTAGTCCCATGAATTTCTTGATCAAGTTCTTCTTCACGATCATCGTGTAAAGCCCGATCATAAAAAGGACGACCACAGTCCAATAGTTATAGTGCCCGATCAAGAACTCAACGTTGACCACCTAATCACCTGCCATCGAGTAAAAAATCGTTACGATCATCGCCATGACAGTGATGCCTATGCCAATCTCAACTGCCGATATCAGTATTTCGCTGACCACATGAGGAGGGAATAGAACCGCCATCCTATATTGCAAGAAATATCCTCCAGCCAAAATGCATGCTATCCCAATTAATGCATATAGTGAAACGCCGGTACTCTCCAGGGGCAATCGCACACTCTCTTTTAATCTCTCCTTTGCCTCGGGCAAGCCAAGTGCTAGAGCGAGCAAGATGAAGCTGGCTCCAATGATCACACCACCCTGAAAGCCACCCCCAGGAGATGCATGACCATGCATGATGACATAGAGTCCGAATAACTGTATAAAGGGGGTTAGGAGCCTTGCAATAGTTCTAACAATTACATCATCTCCAAAAAGCACCTCTACCTCTGACAAACTATCTCCTCCCAAGTAGAGCTATAACTCCCATTCCGGCAGTAAATATCACCGTAACCTCGCCGAGTGTGTCATATCCCCTGTAGGAAACAACGATTGCCGTCACTATTTCAGTGATACCAGTCTCTTCAAGACAATGCTCTTTATAATAGGGTGCAACGTGTGTGTTTGCTGGAGCATTGGGATCACCAAACTCTGGCATGCCTGCCACAGCTACCGCGAGCATTATCCCGATGAACAATATGAAAATGGACGGAACGATTCTCAACTTAAGTCCTCCTCCATTCTAGCTGTTCTGGCTATGGCTAGGATGAACAAGACGGTCGTAACTCCCGCTCCAACCGCCGCCTCCGTTAATCCCACGTCAGGGGAATTAAGCTGGACATATACCACTGCCATGAGCAAACTGTAGACAGCGAAGATGACTGCTGAAACAAGCAAATCCCTGCTGATGACTACTGCAATGGCGGTGATCACTAAGAGGATTAGGAGCACGATGTCAAGCACCCATATCACGATAACATCTCCTCTGCTTTTTCTTTGTACATGTCTAGGCATGTCTGGTCGCATGGTTTTACTCCATGCAGATATGCACCTTTCGCCAGAGCGTGTGCTGCGGTGGGGTTTGTTACTAAGACGAATATTATGATGAAGAAAAGCTTGATGCTTGTGAGAGTCCATCCCTCATACAATATCACCCCAACCAAGATCAATGCCTGTCCCAGCGTATCACATTTTGTAGTCGCATGTAGTCTTGTATACACGTCTATCAATCTATTCAGGCCTATCGACCCTGTCATGAAGAAGAATGCTCCTGCAAAGAGTAGGATAACCGATATGATGTTAAGCAACATCATCAAAATACACTCCCGGTTCCTAGATATCTCGCGGCAACAATCGCTATCAAGAAGTTCAGTAATGCATATGTTAGTGCGATGTCGATGAAAAACAACTGCCCGCTTATGTATGCAATGAGAACTAACACCACCAGGGCATAAGTGCCAATCACATTCACGGCAACGATCCGATCTGGGATGGTCGGCCCTTTTAGAACCCTATAGAGGCACAGAGCTGCTGCCAGGGTTAGCACCAAACCCGTCCAAAGAAATGCCTCGCCCATCATCTAGGACCCACCATAGACAGCGGCTACCCTTGCCTGCATATCCCCTTTCAAAAGCTGGTCTCCATGTTTTTTTGTGAGACAATGAATGTAATACGTCTTGTTTTCATCGATGTCCACAGTCAAAGTGCCTGGCGTTAGTGTGATCGAGTTTGCTAGTGTGGTGAGTGCAACATCATGTGGAAGGTCTGATTTAAACTTTATGATCTGGGGAGATATCGGCAGTTTCGGATCTAATACTATTCGCACGACGTCGATATTGGATTGGATGATCTGACCTATGAGCCAAAGGGCATACATGGGAAATCTGAGAGAATTTCTCAATATATCTAAGACATGTTTGACACTCCCACTAGGTCTCATCAGTAGATCATAGGAAGAGTATGTGATGATTAGAGAACAGATGATACCTAAGG
>CAYZWV010000007.1:0-31612 GCA_964482255.1 uncultured Methanocellaceae archaeon | reverse complement strand
CTTCGGCACATCCTGAAAAAGCACATGTAATCAAAGCCAAAAAAAGAATGATTGCTACTGCCTTTTTCATGTTAAATTGACCTCCCTGATCCCCTTCAATGTCCTTATTAGGTTAACACCTTAAATATGCATTGCTTTAAGTGGAAGTTGCTTACTTTTGATTCAAAGATGTTACATAGTAAAAGTTAAAGTGGATTAATCGATTTTGGAATTGGAACTCTATTTATCCGTTTATACATCTCTATCATGTAATCTGCTTTAATTATTTTCTTCCATATTTCCTTTCTCCCTATTTCAGCCTTAGCAGATGGATGACTCCCACATAGGGCTTGAGGATTTTCCTCAATTACTTTCAGAATGTCTTTGCCCCATTTAATAACTGTTTCCTCTTTTGGAAGTCTTAGTTTCTTTTTACACCAGGAACAAACGTAATGACCTCCTGGTAATCTCTCGACACAGTTAGTGTAATAGCAGTATTTATCCTGTACTTCACATAAATGAATAAAGCCTTCACCACTAGGAAAGTAAAATCTTCTTTGCCAATCTTCTTCATAACTTTTAATTTGCTCTAGAGTGTGTTTTTCAGCCATGGATAACTGAAAGAATGTTATCTTTATATGTTTAATCGTAAACAAGTGATATTGTATTTAACTCCAATTAAACGCAACTTTTGTTCTTTTATTATAGATATAAAAGAGGGATATGCGCTTACATTATAAAAAATACTAAGTAAGCGCATGTAGACGAATTACTAGGCATAAAAGACGTACTTTATACGTATTTATTTTCAATATTAAGAACTAGAATCCATATTTAATAATCTAAAATTAAAAAAGTATTAAAAGAATAGGAATAACAATTATAAAAGATAGAATCTATGATTAAAAAAATTTTTGTTGTTGTTTTAGTAATATTTTTTATTGGCTGCGTTGAACAACCGATAACATTGGATGAAGTTGAAATTAGAGACTATGAAGGTCAAAAACTTTCTTCTGTAGAGGATTTTCGTGAAAATTCAATAAAAGGTCCCCAATATATTGACAAAGAAAACTACAATCTGGAGATTTCAGGACTTGTTGAAAACCCCAGGATGTACAGCTATGACGAGGTCATTAAAGACCACCAGCATTATCAGCAAGTTGTTACTTTGGATTGTGTTGAAGGCTGGAGTGTAAAAATACTTTGGGAAGGGGTATTGGTTAAGGACATTATTGAACAGGCAGATCCTTTACAAAACGCAACCACGGTGATATTCTATGCCTATGACGGTTACACTACAAGTTTTCCTCTCGAGTACATCATGGACAACGAGATTATCATGGCCTATGAGATGAACAATGTAACACTTCCGCCTGAAAGAGGTTTTCCTTTTCAGCTGGTTGCCCAAAGTAAGTGGGGATATAAGTGGATAAAATGGATAACCAAGATTGAGTTATCTGATAACCCTGATTATGAGGGCTATTGGGAAAGAAGAGGGTACTCAAATACCGGGAATCTGAACGAAAGCTTTTTTGAGAGGTAAGAGCCATAATAATTTAATAATCCATTTTATATTGTTATTGCTTTGTAGATACATCCTATCATATCCAAAATTTAAGAAGGAAAAAATGGGCAGAAATACAAAAAGGACAGAAGAATACTGGAAAAAGAAGCTTAACCCTGAACAGTATCATGTCCTCAGAGGAAAGGGAACAGAGCTTCCCTTTAGTGGAAAATATGTTAAATTTGACAAAAAAGGAGGATATGTTTGTGCTGCATGCGGGAACGAGTTGTTTTCCTCGGACACCAAATTTGAATCCGGCTGCGGATGGCCAAGCTTCTATGATGCCAAGGAAGATGCGGTTGAATTCATAGAAGATGATAGTCATGGCATGCACAGAATTGAGGTTATTTGCAAAAAATGCGAAAGCCATCTTGGGCATATTTTTGATGACGGTCCTGAGCCCACAGGAAAAAGATATTGCATAAACTCGATAGCGTTGGATTTTAAAGAAAAATGAAAACAAAAAAAGCAACTTTTGGAGCAGGATGTTTTTGGCATGTTGAAGAAATATTCAGGAAACTGAAAGGCGTTATTAATACCACGGTCGGGTACGTGGGTGGTACACTAAAAAACCCGACATATGAACAAGTTTGTACCGATAAAACGGGCTATGCAGAAGTCGTTCAAATAGAATATGATCCTGATGAGATAGCCTATAAGGCTTTATTGGATATCTTTTGGTCAATCCATGACCCGACACAATTGAATAGACAGGGTCCTGACATAGGAACCCAATACAGGTCTGTTATATTTTATCACGATGATGATCAGAAAAATACCGCAATAAAATCAAAAAGTGAACAACAAAAAAAGAATAAGAAGATGATTGTGACGGAGATAAGTAAAGCAACAAGATTCTACAAAGCCGAAGAATATCACCAAAGATATTTGGAAAAGAGGGGAATGTTTAGCTGTAAATTTTGAAATAACTTGTTCAGCGTTGCGTTTATATTTTTAATTTTTCAAAAGCTTTAGAATTTAATTTATTTTGGTTGTAATTTAGGGATTTTTTGTAATTATCTAGAAAGTTTTATTTATTATAATAAAAATGGAGAATTAAGACCAAGATGCATTCGGAAAACTTATACATATTAACAGAATTCTTATGTTTTTGGGTTGTAGTTTTAGTTGTTGATATAATTGTTGGTATAATCTTATATTTGTTTCAGAAAAAACTCTCAAAACTTCTAAAAGAAAGCAAAAGGCTAAAAGATTTTAAAAATTTCATTAAAGAAAAACTAAAAATTTTTGCAAGGTTATGCCTATCACAAGAATTCTTATGTTTTTGGGTTGGATTTTTATTTGTTGGTTTAATTTTACATTTGTTTTACTTCATATTAGATAAACCAGCATTAGATAATCTTCCTATACTTACAGCTACATCCCTTACAGTTTTTGCATTATTTACTACTTTTGCATATACAGTTCGAAAATCCGCAGAAAATAACATGCAAAATGCAAATGCTAATTTTTATGTCTGTGCTAAAGATGATGATAAAAAGAATGCAAAAATATGGTTGCAAGAATTAATATCATGGAGAGATCTCTGCATACCAAATACTGCCTTTGCGACAAACTGTTTTTATTCTTTTTTTGCTATGGGATTTGCTTTTTTAATTAGTATATTTTTCGATATAATTAGAACCTATTTTTATTGGATCCCAATCGTTATCATAATTTTAATTTGGCTTTCTATATGGAAATTTTTTAAAGGATATGGTTGCCTTTCTTTAGATGCTAACGAATTCTGTGGAAAGAAAAGTTGGCTTAATTGGTTCTTTGGCTTCTTATCTTACGGCGGTATGCCTAGATACCATGATAATGCTGAACATGATAATACTGAATTTCTACAAGGACTAAGATATGATCTATTCGGCGAAGCACTCCGTTTGGATAGAAATGGGAAACACGTTTTGGATAGAGAAAGAGTACACGTTTGGTATAGAGAAGGAGAACACGTTTTGGTTGGAGAAGGGCGAGAAGTTGTGGATAGAGAGAGAAATCCTGAGCCTTACAAAGCTCTAGAAAAGCTTGAAAAGGCTCTACACTATTTAGATTATGCAGTACACCTAAACAAGGTTCTTAAAGAGGATGCTAAAAATGAATTGGATGTTGTTAAGGGTGTTGTTGAATTTAAAGATAATGTTAAAAAGGATGAAAATTTCAAAGGAATCAAGGATATCGAGCCTAAGAAGGATACTAAAAATCGGTTTGATAGAATTGAGAATTACATGGATGAGTATATGAAGGATGTGTATGTGTATATGAGGGATAAGCCTAAGAAATAGATATATGCGCTTTCCGACATGCGCTTTCCGACCTTTCAACAAAAAGGGCTATTTTGAGAGTTGTGCTTGATTAAAGGGGTTATTTAGGGAGATTATTTGGTGAAAAGAATAATTATATTAGGATACTGATATAGGACGTTAAGGGAAATTGTAAAAAACTAAAAATCTTATCTCATAACCCCAATACTTCCCATTCGTTATTGAAGATATTCAAAAAAATCACTTTTTCAGCCTTTTTTGTACGGGTTCACTCTCAAGCTCACGGATGGCGTCCCTGGCAATCCAGCGTGCAGCCTTGGAATCCATATCCAGTAGTTCCTTTGCAAATTCTATAGCACTTCTGTTTAATTCCAGATTTCTTTTCCCGATGTTCCTCAATGCCCAGTTTACAGCTTTCTTCACAAAGTTTCTCTCATCCGTTGCACTCCGCTTTATTACGGGAAATAACCCAATGAATCTGCCATCTTCTGCGTTCTTATCATGCCATGCCAGGCAGGCTATCAGAGCGAAGGCTGCTCGTTTAACATACTCTTCCCGTCGCTCAGACCAATCCAATATCTTTTTCCGAGCAAATGGTGTTTTCTCGAAAAGGTTCATGCATACCTGGTCACAGACATCCCATGAGTTGAAATCCTTTACCCAATCTTCCATCTGCTGCTCTGTCACTTTCTCTGGCTCATCTACCATTGAAGCCAATATTCGTGCCTCAGCGATTTCGGTCTTCCACAATTCAAGAGCCAATTTGTGATCCTTCCCCGATTGCTTAGCTATCTTTCTAATCTCAGGAATGGCTACGCCCATTCTTTGATCAGTTACCATACCGTATCTGGCCATCCCCTCCAGTTGGGCAGGAACGGCTTTTTCCCTTAGTTTTTCAACGACTGATTCTGCAGAAGACATGTTTTTCTCTTCATTTTCATTTTTTAGTTGATTGAATATTTTTTTCTTAGATTAAGTAGTCTATATAATTTTTGTGTCCCAATCTAAATGTTATCTCCAGATCCAAATGAAGTGAGTTAGATAGAACGAATCGAACGCAAGGTAACAAAAAGTGAAATCATAAAACAATTATACTTGGAATTTCCTTAATAAATGGATGAAAATAAATATTAGTGCATGGGGCGGTGGATTAGCTGCAATATTGGGGGCTGGTGCAGTAATTCTTGCTACTCTTGATAATCGAAATTGGACGATTTTCTTATTTGCATCGGTATTTGTATTTTTAATATCTATATCCACCAAAAAAATTAAGTGAGATGAATTTTTCTCAAATTCATTCAATTTATAATCTTATCAACAATTTTTTTTGCAAGGGGAGAAACTACCAAAGCGGTTGGAAGTGCGACAATGAATCCTATTATCAAGGATTTGGTCCATATGACGATAAAATTGGAGACAAAACCTACAGCTACATAAGTCATAACCAGAGACATGGCGAGAGACATCATCAAGGCCATAATCATGCCAAATAATAGTGTTGAATACTTTTTTGATATTCTCATTGAAATAAGGGACTACATATTGATATATGAAACTTCTCGAATTAATTTAGTATCAAAAGCAAAAAAAGATAAGACTATGCGCATTTGCCCAAATTTTTCACTTCTTGGCACTCGATACTAATCAGTTTACATACATAGCGAAACCGTTATATCACCAGTAAATTTAAAGAGCCTTCAAAAACGGTTAGTATTTATTTTATTTATGCTATCCCCTGTATTCTGTCTCCAGTGGCTTAGGTGGTAACGGGAACATGCTCTTGAACTTTTCAGGATCTTCTGCAGCCTCTTTGAGTCTTTTTTTTGTCAGGTCTAAAAAATCTCCTAGATATAACTTCTCTGTGGCGTTCTTTACATCCCTCGCCAATTCCTTTATTTTTTCAATATCTACTGCCAGTTCCTCATATTCACAGGGCCTTTCAACAGTACAGTTATGTTTGATTTTATTTAATAAAATTAGATATTTATTGATCTCATCCTTATCCAAAGATCTCAGCTGTGCTTCAAAGGATTCCTTAAGGTCTTCTGTCTTAGTTTCAAGAGAGAGAAATATCGGTTTTATTCCCTCTCTCGTGGGAAATATTAACGGAAAATTCTCTATGTACTCAGAATAAGCGAGATCTATGCTCTCTATGGCACCAGTGATATAGGATATTTTTTTATCTTTATCTACAGAATTTTGGCACATTGAACAATATCTTTCAAACCTCTCTATCGCATGATAAAACTCTATTACACCTTTAAAGGGCGTTTCTGTCGTTATCTCAAGTGTCATTTCCTCACCTACTCTTCTTTTTTGGAGATATCTTTTTCAACGATGGACTCTAGCATGAAGTACTTCTCGGTATAAGCCCTCAACTCCTCATCTGAGATGCACGAAACCCTGCTTTCCTCATCATACAATTTTTGAATATCACTTTTTATACTCTGTATGCGAGGATCGTTTTTATCTATAGATAAATCCAAGTGCATTAATTCTCTCAAAGCTTCCTCTACCTTGTAGCGGATTACTTCATTTCCAGATGAATCCCCTATCATCAGCTCCCGTTTACCACCGACGAGTTCCGGGGGGAATGGCTCATATGTAAATGGATTTTTGATAATTCCATCGGTGTGAATCCCGCTCTCATGTGCAAAGACGTTTTTTCCAACGATGGATTTATTCCTCGGTACCCTTATTCCTACTTCCTTTTCCACGTACTCTGCAAATTTGACGAGGCTCTTTGGATTGTATTTTTGAAAACCCTCAACCCGGCATATCAAAAAAATCAACAGTTTCTCCATTTCAGTGTTACCAGCCCTTTCACCAATTCCCAGAAAAGTCAAGTTCGACCAGTTGGCACCATACCAATACCCAGCTAAAGTGTTGGTCAACCCAAGACCGAAATCATCGTGAACATGAGTCTCTATGTCTTTGACGCCCATATTCTTAAGCAGTTTGATCATTCTTGGGATACTATAGGGAAGGTCTACTTCCGGAAACGGCAGCCCATAATTCACAGTATCACAAACTCGTATAAGCGCATCTGGTGCTATCTCTACTATCTTCTTAACAAAGGGGGTGATAAATCCCTTGAAATCTGCTCTTGTTATATCCTCAAGATGACATCTCGCCCTAAGACCATGATCAACCGCATATTGTAAAGCATTAAGGTACTTTTCCTCGGCTTCCTCTCTGCTATTAAGACCCATTTTGTCAAATATATGTACATCAGAGACGGACATCAATATGCCTGTCTCTTTTATACCATCTATATCTAAAACCAAGTCTATATCCTTTGAAACTGCCCTTGCCCATCCAGTAACTTCTGGGACATCATACCCCCTACTTAGCATATCCCTTACCGCACTTCTGTCACGCTCATTGTACAGGAATACCTCTGTCTTCTCTATTCCGATTTCATGCAAGTAATCATATATGCGCAATTTATGGGCCTTTTTAAGCACGATGCCTGGCATCTGAGCTCCGTCTCTTAACGTGCTATCAGATATTTTAATCTCCTGATTAAATGGCAGTTTTATCTTTGGCATATCTTCATATGTTCGGTACATCGCTTTTATTAATCCATTGGAATGCACATAAAGTTAACTAAGTGTAAGTAACTATTGAGGAAGGGTAAGTAACTATTGAGGCATCATGAGAGAAATAGTGGTCCTTCGCCTAGGGCACAGAATAAACCGAGATCAAAGGATGACCACACATGTTGCCCTAACTGCAAGAGCTCTTGGCGCTGATGGAATGTTGCTCGTTTCCAGCGACAAATCAGTAGAACAGAAAATAAGCGATGTAACCAAGAGATGGGGTGGGTCATTCTATGTCCGAAGTGATGTAAAATGGAGAGGTGAGATCAAAAAATGGAAAGAAAGTGGTGGAAAGGTTTGTCATTTGACAATGTATGGTATTGGTCTAGAGAGCGAAATCGATGCTATTCGTGATACAGAAAATCTCATGGTTATCGTTGGAGCAGAGAAAGTCCCAGCCGAGATTTTTACCATGGCAGATTGGAATATAGCAATAACCAATCAACCACACTCTGAAGTAGCCGCCTTGGCAATTTTCATGGATCGCCTGCAAAAAGGAGAAGAACTTCGAAAGGAGTTTAAAGACGGAAAGCTCCAAATAGTAGCAATGAGGAGGGGTAAAAAGGTCGAGGGAAACAAAAATTTAAAGTCTTTGTAAAACAAGTATGGTACGATATATTTGTTAATACTAAACAATGTCGTTATTGGATGTCTAAACCAACTTGTCGGTGAAGAAGGCGTTGAGATGATCAAAAATCTGCCTGATGGAGAAGTAACCGACGAGAAGATCTCAGAGATCACAGGGTCAGATATACAGATAGTTCGGAGAACTTTATATCTTTTGTATGAAAATCGCTTGGCCATATATAGGAGAGAAAGGAACAAGGAGAGTGGGTGGCTGACCTATTTATGGAAAGTAGATTTACATGGTATCGATATCGTACTAGAAGTAGAAATGCGAAGATTTTCATTCAATCTTCAAAGACGCTTGGATTTTGAAAAGGATAATGTTTTTTATATTTGTGAAGAAGGAAATAGGCTTTTGTTTGATTTAGCAGCTGAGGAAAATTTTGTGTGCCCAAATTGTGGAAAAGCACTCATATATCAAGACAATGGTGAGCTCGTCAATGCTCTTGAGAACAGAGTAGAGGGGATACGGGCTGTTTTGGAAGCACATATATGAATACTAAAAGCACAATTGATCTGCTGAGAAAAGTACAATGCCCCCAAAATGTAATTGCCCATTGTATCGCCGTCTCTGAACTTGCAAATGAGATGGCGGAGCATTGTGATGCAGATAGAGAAATAGTTATCACAGGTGCTTTGCTTCATGATATCGGCTACGCTAGATCGAATAGCATCAAGCATGCATTGATTGGAGCTGAAATGGCAAGGGAGTTCGGTCTTGATGGCCGCATCGTAGATATAATTGAACGGCATATTGGGGCTGGAATACCAAGGGAAGAAGCAGAAGAACTGGGCTTACCTAAAAAAGATTATATACCAAAAAGTCTTGAGGAAAAGATCGTTGCACATGCAGATAATCTAACTCGCCATACAACACATATCACGATCAATGAGGCTATTCAAACTACGCAACTTAAATTAGGAAAGGACCATCCCTCCATTGAAAGAATGAAGCGACTTCATGAGGAGCTGGAAAAAATATGTGGACTAAGAGATATATTCTCAAGTGATAGTTAGCTAGTCTATTTTAAAGCCCAGAAATTTGATTTTACAGGAAATATACTTTCGATGTGCTATTGATTTATTACTCAATACTAAAACATATAATTGGTAATTTCAATGGTGTCAGATCCCGCATGGTTTCCTTCAGCTGCAATGCAAACGCTAGGTGCAATGTATGCCATATTTGTCGCAGTCTATGTTTTGGTACTGCAAAAAATGGTAATACAAAAAGAGCCAACTTTGCACAGGCTTGCAAACTTCTTTTTTATACTTTTATCAGTTGTAGTTGGCCTTACAATCATTCTAAATGCACTTATTCTTTATGGTATCTGTGTACCTAATTCAGTTATGGACTTATCTCATTATATGGAGGTGGGTCTCCTGGTATTTGTGATATCGGTTACATACCTACTTTTGGTTACTATACTTTTCTCAGTAATGATAACCAAACATCGAAAACAATAACCAATAATCCTAAAGATCAAATCCCACAAAAATCTAGTAAGAATCTTCCATAGCGGGTTCACATAGCATATAAGTAGGTATAAACCATTCTATAAACCATCCATAATTAAAGAAGGCTAAGGAAAGATGGCAGAGCTTAAAAAATGCAAAACATGCGGCAGAGAAGTATCCAAAACAGCCCCAATATGCCCCCACTGTGGAGAGAGTCTACCAGGGCTACACATCAAGTGTCCGATTTGTGGTTCTATGAACATCGCGATTGGTCAAAAAGGGTTCAGCCTCGGCAAGGCTGCTGCAGGTGGAATTCTGCTTGGTCCCTTGGGATTGTTGGGGGGTCTGATCGGCAGGAAAAAAATCGAAATCATATGCCAAGCATGTGAATATAAGTGGGTATCAACTCCAAAGGATTTCACATAGTTCGTCTTTTGATGGCGTCCAGCAGAAATTAGGTCCAACAGATCTAACCTACGAAAGTTCCAATCTGAGCATGATTTTTTATTGTTAAGAGTCAAATAGAAAATTAATGAAGATCGGAAAAAAGGTGCTAGCACTGCTTTGTTGTGTTTGGGTATTGATAGTTCTCTACCCCAATCCTGCCATAGTACCGCTAAACGTTTATAGGGTATTTAATCCACCCGTGGACCCAGTAGCTGTTAGAGATATTAGCGCACAGCTACCAAACAATGCAAATGTGGTGGATGAATTCCTCGGCAACGAACTCGAATATGATTATGACTGGAAAGTTTACAGTGTACCTTGGTACTTTCCAACTCCTGCAGAAGTCTGGGAAAAAGGTAAAGGGGACTGTAAGGGCAGATCGATTCTCTTCGCCAGCATCTTGGAGGAAAAAGGTATTGATTATGAAATTTATTTTTCACCCATTCACTTCTGGGTGGATTATGAGGGAAAGCCAATAAGTGAGTTTGAAGAAAAATATGAGATGGGTAGACCGCATCCCTATGAAGAAATTTTAGAGAGATGGACTGAATGTCTGTGGTATCCAATGCCTCTTGGGCGAAAAGTCCTGCTATTTGCAGGGCTGGTATGCATAATTTCAGCGAATAAAATTATTGCAATTAGCTTTTGGGTTCACAGAAAGAAGCCACAAACGGCTTCATCGTGAAATTGTGACTATCGAATCTCCAACCTGAATTACATCCACAGCCTTTCCCCTCAAAATAACCTCTTTTTGGATTTCTATGGCTTTTGGATCTATTTCTGCGGTTTCGCCATCTACATCTATTGTGATATTTCCCGTTTTAACTTTCTCTGCTATGTTTGGAGTGTTCTTCAACGCCTTTATTGCCCTATCAATTTTGCTTTTAAATATTGGTCCAAGAACGCTCATGTTCGGCTTGATTTCAACTATGCGCTCCTCCATACGAGGGTTGCCCTCCAAAACCTCAACATTCCTCGCACACATAGTTACCTTGATATCATTTATACCCTGTCCAAGCCAGCTGGTATCAGGGGCGTATATCTCAATCATTTCCAATTCAGCATTAAGTGCCATTTTCCTCTCTGACTTATATCTTCTTATGGCACAGATCACATCTTTGATCTGTTCACCCCCTCTCTCAACCTCTTCGTCTATCAGCGAAATATCTGCTTCTGGCCATTTGCGCAGATGGATACTACCCTTATTAAAATAAGAATGAACCTCCTCTGTAAAGTGTGGGACGAACGGCGATAACAATAGTAATAGTGTATCGATAACAGTGCCCAGCGTATACTGCGCGCTTTCTTTTAGCGCTATATCATTGTCATATAATCGATATTTTATCATCTCAACGTAGTTATCTGCAAGATCTGTCCAAGCAAAATCCCTAATATTCTGGAGAGTCTTGAACTCATATCCATCAAGATCAGATGTGACTTCCCTAATCAGTTTGTTTAGCTTGCTAAGCATCCACTGATCGACGATGCTCAGTTTTTTGGGGACCTTAGTAGAGTGATGAAGAATGCTGAATCGAGCGATGTTCCACATCTTTGTCAGGAATCGTTTTCCATAAACAATATCCTTGAACTCAAAGGAATAATCCTCCCCCAGAGAGGCGGTAGCTGCCCACTGTCTAACAGGATCGATACCATATTCGTCGACGACCTCCTCAGGCTCGATAACATTTCTCAAGCTTTTAGACATCTTTCTGCCATCTGGACCTTGCACCATTCCGTTAACTAAAACAGCCTCAAAAGGCGCCTCTCCAATTAGAACTGAGCAACGGAACATAGTATAAAACAACCATGTCCGAATAATCTCATATCCCTGTGGCCTAAGAGAAGTAGGATAAAGTTCATCGAAGTCATCCCCCATCCAGTTGCTTGCCATTAGTGGGGAGATGGAACTATCGACCCAGCAGTCGCAAACATCCGTGCTACCTAAAATGTCTTTCGAGCAACATTGTGGACATTCTTTGAGAGGTGGTTCATCCGTAGCTGGATTTACCGGAAGGCTTTTTGGATTAGGTGCTATAGTGAACTCACATTTGGAGCAATACCAGAATGGAATGGGAGTCCCAAATATCCTTTGCCTGGAAATAACCCAATCCCACTCCAAGGAGTTTGCCCAATCAAGGAGTCTTTGGAGCATGTAAGGAGGGTACCAATCCATTTCATTTGTAGCTTTGACCACCTCTTCAGTACCATCTTTAATCCTGATAAACCACTGTGGTGTTGGTATAAGCTCAACAGGTCTCTGACATTCAGATCGCTCAGCATGGATCAGGACCCTATGAACTATCGACTCCTGCTTGATGATAGCTCCGCAATTCTTTAAATCCTCTATGATCCTCTCTTGGCATTCAGCTATGCTTAGACCTTCGTACTTGCCAGCATCTTCGGTCATCAATCCATTCTTATCTATTGCAGATATCACTGGTAACGAATAATTTTGTTGCCATGTCATATCCTGTTCATCGCCATATGTGCAGACATAAACCGCTCCGGTCCCAAATTCCATATCGACTTCTTCGTCTGCGATGATAGGAACTTCTCTCCCGTAAATAGGTAGCCTTACTTTCTCTCCCAAATATTTATGAAATCTTTCATCTTCTGGATGTACCATGACTGCAACACAGGCACACATCAACTCTGGCCTAGTTGTGGCGATGATTATGTCATCCTTCTCATCAATCTCTAATTTGATGTAGCTGAGAGTGCCCCTCTGTTCCAAATATCCAAGCTCTGCTTTTGCCAACGCTGTCATGCAGTTACAACAATAATGTACCGGATGTCGTCTTCGGTATATTAATCCTAACTCGTTAAATTTGAGTAGAGATAGCTGGACTTTGGTTATGTAGTCATTAGACATTGTCCTGTACTCTCGAGACCAATCAGCGGAGTACCCCAATCTCTTAAACTGTGACTTCATCTTCGCTATACTCTGTTCAGTCCAAGCGACACATGCATCCCTAAATTTTTTTCTATCTTCTTTTGATATGCCTTGTCTCTCTACCTGTAGCTCAGTTGGCAAGCCATGACAGTCAAAGCCTTGGGGTAGCAAAACGTTGTAGCCTCTCATTCGTTTATATCGAGCCGCAATGTCGATCCATGTGTGATTCAGTATGTGACCCATGTGTAAGGAGCCAGAGGTAAACGGAGGAGGGGTATCGATTACATATTTCGTGCCACTTGCCGTTGGATCGAAGTAGTATAATTTATCGTTATCCCACCGCTTCTGCCACTTTGGCTCTACTGCGTTTGGATTATATTCTTTTGCTAATTTCATAGCTTAACCCTCTTTCCGCTTGCATCCCTCATATATTGCCCGAACTCTGTTTTCATCAACTTATCTCCCTTGAATACAGGTCCATCTCTGCATATGCGCAGTCCAGAAGGATCAATGCAACATGTCCCACAGATACCCAAGCCACATTTGATATAGCGCTGAAGGCTGAATTGTGCCTTATGTGACATGCCCACGCCTTCTGCCATGTTCAAAACGCGAAACATCATCTCTTCCGGACCACATGAATATATCGCATCATATTTTGTCAGGTCCAGCTCACCAACCAAATCAGTGGCGAGTCCCTGGCGTCCAAGTGAGCCGTCATCGGTTGTTATCAGCAAATCTCCGGATTCCTTGAATCTTTTTTCAAAAAATAGCTCGTCAGCTCTTTTAGCGCCCAAAATTGTCTCTACCTTTACACCATCAATTTTTGCCCTTTCTGCCAATGCCCCTAAGGGTGCTGCTCCAACCCCACCAGCAATTAATAGAATCGATCTGCCCTCCAGCGAAAAACCATTTCCGAAAGGCCCCCTTATTCCAAAAGAATCCCCCCTGACCATCTTGAACAAGGCAGAAGTGGCCTCTCCAATTTTCTGGACTGTTATTGCATTGGGATAAGATAGAGACATCGGAATCTCATCCACCCCCCGAATCCATACCATTATATATTGTCCTGGAATGTGCTCCAGAGAAAAGTCGAAAAAGAACGTTCTGGTGGACGGCGTTTCATTTACGATCTGCGTTATTTCAGCGTCCGTTGGCATCATTTCACTGCAACTCCACGTATGTCCTCTAATTCAAAACCCTTATTTTGGAGATAAAGCGAGATTCCTTCTGAGATATGTTGAAAAATTCTTATGTCATCGTAGACAGCCGAACCTATTCCTATGGCAGATGCCCCGGCCATGATGAACTCGATGGCATCCGTCCAAGAGGAAATGCCACCCACACCGATGATGTCGATATTTAGCACAGCATATAGATCATAGACACATTTTAAGGCAACTGGCTTTATAGCCGCTCCTGAAAGCCCTCCACTGACATTGCCCAATACTGGAAAGCGGGATTCTATATCGATTGCCATGGCTGGTATCGTGTTTATGGCAACAACGGCATCAGCTCCCCCTCTTTGAGCAGCTAACCCGATTTTAACGATGTTTGTGAGAGGCGAAAGCTTAACCCATATTGGAACATTTACCGCTTTCTTAACAGCTCTGGTGATATTCTCGACTGCATTTGGGTCTTCCCCAATGTCAACACCGTAGCCTTCAGCATGAGGGCAGCTCACATTTAATTCAAAGGCATCAGGATTGGCCTCGATCAAGCCAAGGGCAACCTCTTCAAATTCCTCTGCATTTCTTCCAAATATGCTCACAACTATGGGAACTTCTCCCTTAGACTCCTTTAACTCACGTTTAAACTCATGATATGAAGGATTGGCTAAACCTATTGCATTTAAAAATCCGTGCTCTGTTTTTATCATCACTGGCCCGTGATGACCTTCTTTGGGTACAATACCTATTGATTTGGTTACAACTGCACCTGCACCAGCCCTTATCACTCTCTTTATTGAGGATGCTGTGCTACCAAGTATCCCGGCAGCCAATATTGTGGGATTTCTCAATTTTAAGCCTGTTACATCGGTAGTAAGGTCCATTTGCTCTCCTATCGCATTTATCGTATCGGAAAATATATCTTTCTGTTTCCCAGAAAACTTATGATTATCTAAACCAATTATAAGCAAATGATTAGAATCGTGACGCCTTCTAGAATACACATCACACTGATTGACTTAAATGGGTCCCTAGGAAGAGTAGACGGTGGCATTGGCATCGCCCTAAATCATCCTTCAATCGTGATCTCCGCTGAAAAAGCTGATGAATTAATTATTGAGGGAAAGAGCGCATTATCAAAACAAATAAGAACGGGCGCAGAAGTCATATCCAACAATCATGGAGGGGTACATATCAAAATTGAGGAGGATATACCGTCTCATATAGGACTTGGTTCCGGCACACAGGCATATCTCGCAGGGGGAATGGCTGCTAATAGGATCTATAACCTGGGATTATCCGTTAGAGAGATTGCAAAGATGGTCCAAAGAGGGGGGACATCTGGCATAGGTGTCACCGCATTTGAGAGGGGCGGATTCATCCTTGACGGAGGTCATCTATTCGACGAGAAAGGTTTCATGCCATCATCAGCGAGTCGTGCTTTGCCACCCCCCGTGATATTACATCATGATTTTCCAGACTGGGATATAGTGCTAGTGATTCCACATGATAACGAAGATTCTAGCATGCTCAAAGGGGCTTCTGGCATGCATGAAGTGAACATATTTCAAGATGAATGCCCCATTCCCATAGAAGAAGTACAAGCACTCTCACACATCATTCTCATGGAGCTACTACCTGCTTTAATCGAAAAAGACTTACATAGTTTTGGATCCTCCATTAATCGAATTCAAAAAATTGGCTTCAAGCGAAGAGAAATTGATCTACAACCCCAAGCTAGGGAAATCATGGATGTCCTTCTAGAGAGCGGTGCATCTGGGGCCGGAATGAGCTCTTTTGGCCCCCTTATCTATGGGATTACAGACTCTCCTTCAGAGGTTAAAAAAGCCATCAAGGATAGGTTTGATAAGAGAGTAGAGATATTGACGACACAAGCAAGAAATAGTGGGGCATCGATAAGATTTATAAGCCCTCAATCTAATTAAAGTGACCCTTATGGCTAGAAAACCAGCGAGCATGTACCGAAATCTGAAGGACAGAGCATATACCCGCCGTAAATACATGGGCGGCGTACCAGGTAGCAAGGTCGTTCAGTTTGACATGGGAAATCTAACGGAAGATTTTCCAGTCCAATTAACATTGGTGGCAGAGGAGGCTTGTCAAATCATGGATAGAGCCCTCGAGGCAGCACGCATTACTGCAAACAGGTTTTTGCTTAGAGAGGTTGGGCGCTTAGACTTCCACCTGAAACTTAGAGTGTATCCTCATCAGGTTCTCAGGGAAAACAAACAAGCAACAGGTGCTGGCGCTGATCGTGTATCGGATGGAATGCGAAACGCTTTTGGTAAAACGGTAGGAACAGCAGCCAGGGTCCAAGCAGGGCAGAAAATCATGACTCTCGGTATAAATCCTCAGCAATTCATCAAGGCTAAGAGTGCTCTGGCTAGGGCAGGCAAAAAACTACCTACACCCTATAGAATAGTTGTAGAAAAGGGTGCTGAGCAGGTCTCATAGGAGATATTATGAAAGATTATGAAGAACTTCTGGATCGGGCACTAGTCCAAATACCAGACATAGTAACCGAAAAATCAAGATTTGTGGTACCTTCTCCAAAGGCATTTTCAGAGGGCAGAACGACTATCTTCGACAATTTTGGAGACATAGCTGACGTCTTGAATAGAGATGTGGACCATTTCCTGAAGTTCTTATTACAAGAGCTTGGAACAGCTGGGAAGATTGAGGGGACCAGAGCAATATTTCAAGGAAGATTCCCATTTGATGCCATAAAGTCACAGATAGATGATTATGTTGAAGAGTATGTAATCTGTTCAGAATGTGGAATGCCCGACACCCATTTGATAAAGAGCGAACGCATTTTGATGTTAAAGTGTGATGCATGCGGTGGTCATCGACCTGTCAAAAAACGGCGCATCCGTACAGAGATAAAAAAAGAGATCCAAGAAGGAGAAATCTATGAAGTTAGGGTCGATGCGATCGGCAGCAAGGGAGACGGCATAGCAAAAATGGATAAATATACGATATTTATTCCAAATGTAGCTAAAGGTAGCATCGTCAAAGCAAAGATCAAAAAAATATCTGGTACTCTTGCGTTTGCGGAACTCTTTGATCAAGACTAGAGCTTCACGTGCCTTATATCTTGTATTCCTTCGATAGCTTTTATTTGCTTTAACAACCTATCTGAGACGGCACTATCTATGTTAAGCACCATCACTGCGTTGCCACCGATGAATTCTCGACCAACTTGCATTCCCGCTATATTGATATTGTTCTCTCCTAGAATAGTTCCGACTCGCCCAATAATTCCAGGCTTATCCACATGAGAGGCGATTAACATATAACCAGACGGAAGAGCATCTATCCTATAGGAGTCTATTCTCACGATTCTGGCATCCTTTTTCCCGAATAGTGTTCCTGCAACTCTCTTGTCTGCTCTGGACGTCTTTGCGGAGACTGTTATCAGTCCTGTGAAATCTTCACTAAGCTCGATTTTGCTTTCTACGACCTTGATTCCTCTATTCTTCGCTAACATGGGCGCATTTACGAAGTTAACCGATTCTTTCAGAAGGACGTCTAACATACCTTTCAAGACGGCAATCGTAAGAGCTCCCGTCTCTCTTTCTGCGATCTCACCGCTATATATGATATCAATTTGATTTATGCTTCCATCTACCAGCTGAATACATAATCGACCTAATTTTTCGGCCAAAGTCAAGTAAGGTATTATTTCGGATTTTATCGAAGGCATGTTGACAGCATTTCTGGCGGGTTCGCCTTTTAGTGCATGCAATACACCTTCTGCAACTGCAATAGAAACGTTGAACTGTGCCTCTTTGGTCGAGGCGCCCAAATGAGGAGTTACAATAACTTCATCCAGATCCAATAGTGGGCTGCCCTCTGGAGGCTCGTTTTCAAATACATCTAATGCTGCACCTGCGACCTTTTCGCTTTTGATGGCTTTGATCAGTGCACCCTCATCGATTATGTCCCCTCTGGCGCAGTTTATGATCCTTACTCCCTTTTTCATCATCCCAAATTGTTCATCACCTATCATGTGATACGTGTCTTTAGTGCTTGGAGCATGAATTGTAATGTAATCTGATCGCTCTAAGATGACATCCATGTCTACTAGCGAAGTCCCGAGAATATCGGCTCTATCCGTGGATATTAACGGATCGCATGCAATTATATGCATACCCAGTGCATGAGCCTTTTTTGCAACCTCTGCCCCCACTCTACCCAGCCCTATTATTCCAAGAATTTTATCCTGAATTTCAGTGCCTATGAACTTGCTTCGGTTCCATTCTCCTTTTTTTAGGGATGCGTTGGCTTGGGGTATATTTCTTGAGAGAGACAATATCATTGCTATGGTGTGTTCTGCTGCAGATGTTGTGTTTCCACCAGGTGCATTTAATACTATGATACCTTTCTCAGTTGCAGCATCCACATCGATGTTGTCCACGCCTGCACCTGCTCTACCTATAACTCTCAGGCGGACACCAGCATTTATGACTTCTCTTGTTACATTTGTCCCACTCCTGACGATGAGAGCTTCATAATCCTTAATTCGTTTTATCAGCTCTTTTTCGGTCAGATCGGTTGCTACATCCACATCAATCTCTTCCATAATCTTCTCAATACCCTCTTGAGAGATCGGATCCGTGACTAGAACTTTCATAATTTCTCGATACATGATTAAATTACTCCTTTTTCATCTTTTCGTTACAATCGTAAATGCCTTATGTGACATAAAATGTAACAATAATAAGAAAAGCTTAAGTAGGATATGTCTAATCTGTATTTCTAGAGAAAATTATGTTACATATATTGTAACACTGAAGTGATAAAATGTACACACCTGAATGGTTGACCAAATTTGCACAGGACATTGCTGGCAACATAGTCATGTCAAAAGAGCACGGAAGTGCAATTCAAGCATACAGAAAAAACTACGGAATAACTCAAAAAGAACTTGGTCAGTTACTGGAGCTTCGTAGAGAGTCGATTTCCCGCATTGAGAATGGCAAGGTAAACTCTACTGTGAATTTTATTCAGAATTTTGTTGGCGCATTAGCCATAGCGGAAGCCACTAAGGCGTATTGCAAAGGTAATGAGATCGAGTTTCCCTTTTTGGAACGGATAGCAAAGGAGTTTGGAATTTCCTCTGCTAAGCTCGATCAGATTTTGGGGATAGCACTTGAAAAATTGGAGGTCTAAGCATGATAATCGCATGGTTGGAAGAAGTAAGATCTAAGGATGTTTCCTTGGTTGGCGGAAAAGGCGCCAGCCTTGGTGAGATGATGAACGAAGAATTGCCAGTCCCAAGGGGCTTTGCAGTAACAGCACAAGCATTTAGACAATTCCTCGATGATACTGGAATTGCAAAAAAGCTTTTCAAGTCATTGGAGATAGATGTTGATGATTCTGAGGCTCTCAAGAATGCGGAGAAAAAGGCTAAAAGCTTGATACTAGACGCTAAAATGCCTCCTGAGATGAAAAGAGCCATCTTAAGTGCATATGATAAATTATGCGAGAGAGAGGGCAAGGAAGTTTTCGTTGCTGTTCGCTCATCTGCAACCGCTGAAGACCTGCCGGATGCATCCTTTGCCGGCCAACAGGATACTTTTCTTAACGTTCGCGGAGGAGAGGCCGTTGTAGATGCAGTGAAGCGATGTTGGATTTCTTTGTATGGCGCTAGGGCAATATTCTATAGGGTGAAGCAGGGATTTGAGCATGAACACGTGAATATTGCGGTCATCATCCAGACAATGGTGGACGCAGACAAAGCAGGCGTACTATTTACTTCACATCCCACTTCTGGAGAGCCCACAACGATCATCGAAGCTGGTTGGGGGTTAGGCGAAGCCGTTGTATCTGGATCGATATCGCCGGACAATTATGTTGTCGACAGGAGAGCGAAAAAAATTCTCCAACGGAACATAGCAACTAAGAACCTCATGCATATCCGAGATAAAGATACTGGAAAGACCATAAAAAAGAAGGTTCCAGATGACATGAAGGATAAAAAAGTTTTGACAGATATCGAGTTGATGATGCTGACCGAACTCGGGGAGATTGTGGAAAACCACTATGGTATACCTCAAGACGTGGAGTGGGCAATAGTGAATGAAAAAATCTACATGTTGCAATCGCGTCCAATCACTACTATCCAAAAAATGGGGGAGGAGATAAAATCAGGAGAAGTAGGAGAATTGATTTTAGAGGGCATCGGTGCCTCACCTGGTCTTGCTTATGGAAAAGTTGAGATCGTGTCAAAACTCGATGAGTTGGATAGAGTGGGCGAAGGCGATATTTTGGTCACCAAAATGACAACGCCTGACATGGTTACAGCCATGAAAAGGGCTGTCGGAATAATAACCGATGAAGGTGGATTGACTTGTCATGCAGCAATAGTGTCGCGAGAGCTTGGAACACCGTGTATTGTTGGTACCAAAAAAGGTACGAGGTTGCTGAAGGATGCGAATGTGGTAACGATCGACGGTGAAAAAGGCCACGTATACAAAGGAAAATTAGAACAAGCTGTCACCAAAGAAGAGCAAGTTGTAGAGCCCGTAGAAAGAACAAGACACGTCACGGTCACTGAGGTTAAAGTAAATATATCAATTCCGGAGGCTGCAGAGAGAGCAGCGGTCACAAGCGCAGATGGTGTAGGATTGTTACGAATAGAGCACATGATCCTAGGTCTGGGCAAACACCCACTATTATACATCAAAGAAGGTAAATCAGAGGAATATATCAATGAATTGGTCAAAGGAATTAGAATCGTTGCAGATGCGTTTTACCCCAGATCAGTCTGGGTGAGAACACTGGATGCGCCGACCGATGAATTCAAGAGCATGCAAGGTGGCGAGGATGAGCCAATTGAGCACAACCCTATGATGGGTTGGCGAGGCATCAGGCGCGATCTGAGTGATGTGGAGCATTTCAAGCTCGAATTACAGGCATTCAAGAGATTATATGCGCTAGGGTACGATAATGTCGGTATAATGCTCCCACTGGTACAGCATCCGAAGGAGTTGAGCAAAGCAAAGCAGATCATGGTTGAGTCTGGCTTGGACTTAGATAAGATCGAGTTAGGAATCATGGTAGAAACGCCCGCATCTGCATTGATTATCGATCAGTTCATTGAAGAGGGGCTTGACTTCATTTCATTTGGCACAAATGACCTCACGCAATATACGCTTGCAATTGACAGGAACAATGAGAATGTAGCCTATCTGTATGACGAGACTCATCCTGCAGTCCTAAGGCTAATTGAGCATGTTATCAAGGAGTGCAACAAGGCAGGTGTAAAAACATCTATTTGTGGACAAGCTGGTTCATCCCCTTCTATGGCAAAGAAATTGGTGGAGCTTGGTATAACCAGCATATCTGCCAACATAGACGCTGTAGAATCGGTCAGGGAAGCAGTTCTACGGGCTGAAAAAGGAATGCTTCTCGATGTTGCGAGGAGATCTTAAGTGGATGAAAACGGAGTTGTCGAGGAAGAAGTATTAGAATTCCTACGGCATGTCAAGAAAAAAGAGGCACAATTCAATCGAGTATTTAGTTCGATGTGCACTAGGCCACACCCTCTAGCAGTCCGTGTGCATCAGAAGTTCATAGAAACGAACCTGGGTGATATCCATCTTTTTCCTGGTACCAAGGACCTTGAGGATCGAGTAATAGCGATGATCGGCTCTCTCCTCGGTACGCAAAACGCCTTTGGGTATATCACCACTGGAGGGACGGAGTCGAATATCCAAGCTCTTAGGGTAGCAAGAGAGATTAGCTCAAAAAAGAATCCAAATGTAATCGTTCCTGCGTCAGCGCATTTTTCCTTTGAGAAGGCAGCTAGAATCCTCGGGCTGGAGATAAAAAAAGCATCGTTGGATAAATTCTATCGAGTTGACATAAAATCCGTAGAAAACCTCATCGATGAAAACACCATAGCACTCGTGGGAATAGCTGGCACCACCGAATATGGACAGATCGATCCGATCGAGCAATTGTCGGAGATTGCGTTGTCAGAGGACTTGTTCCTACATGTAGATGCTGCATTTGGGGGTCTTGTCATTCCTTTTTTAGAGGGAGACTACAAGTTTGACTTTAAGCTTGATGGAGTGTCATCTATAACGGTGGATCCACATAAGATGGGGGCCAGCACCATATCTTCTGGTGGCTTGCTGTTTCGCCGTAAAGAGCATATGGACCAGTTAATGATCTCTGCCTATCAGGAAGAAAAACAACACTCACTCACAGGAACTAGGTCCGGCGCTTCCGTAGCAGCGACCTATGCAGTTTTCAAGCATCTTGGACGCAGGGGATACAAACGCATAGTAGATGGGTGCATGGAGTTGACCAAGATCGCAGAGAATAGAGCCATAAGCCTTGATATCAATCCCGTAATCGAACCTGTGATTAACATCCTTGCACTCCAAATACAAAATTTGGATGAGGTTGTATCCAAACTGGAGAAGCGAAATTGGTATGTCTCAAAGACGATTAAACCAAAAGCACTTAGATTGATTATGATGCCACATATAACTGAAGAAATTTTAGGGGAATTTCTTGATGACTTAGAAGAGGTAATAGGTTATGTTAGATAGGCTGAAAGAATCGCTGTTAAATGCCCCCGTGATAAAGCGCGGGGATTATTATTATTTCATTCATCCCATAACAGATGGCGTGCCTGAACTAAGATCTGATTTGATCCGAGAGGTTAGCGCTTATATCCTCAAGATAGCGAACATGGACGTAGATAAGATCGTCACAATAGAAGCCATGGGCATCCATGTAGGAACAGCTCTTTCATTGCTCACGGATATTCCATTGGTAATCATCAGAAAAAGGAAATATGAACTACCGGGAGAGATCGTCGTTAATCAATCGACCGGCTATTCTAAAGACAAGTTATACATGAATGGAATCTTTAAGGGAGATAACGTGATGATCGTCGACGATGTCATAAGTACTGGAGGTACGATGCAGGCAACTATCAGCGCCATAGAAATAGCAGGTGCTGAGATCAAAGATATAGTTGCTGTGATCAGTAGAGGAGAAGGGGAACAGGAAATAAAAAAGAGAGGATACCCTCTCAAAGTTTTGGTTAGAGTAGATGTTTCTGAGGGCAATGTTATCCTCTGCTGATAGTATGGAAAAATTTGAATTGGATATAGATAAAGTCGTATCTATCATAGATGAAAGAGGTGCCAAAAAGATTGGACTCCAGCTGCCAGCGGGTCTAAGCCGATCTGCATTAAAGATAGCAAAAAAAATTGAGGACATAACTGGTGCCATCGTTCTCATATCTGGAAATCGTTGTTATGGTGCATGTGATGTCGATGAGTTTCTTCGAAGAGAGGTTGACATATTGTTTCATTTTGGGCATGCAGAGATAAAGCCCATGGAGAATGTGACATTCGTCGAAGTTCGATCCGATGCAGATATCATTTCAGTACTAGAACATGCGATCAAGATTGTTAGAGGCAGCAGGATTGGACTGGTCAGCACTACACAGCACGTTCACAAGTTAGATGAGGCAAGGGATTATCTCTTGCAACATGGAAAGGATTGCTTGATAGGGAAAGGGGATTCTAGGGTCAAATACGATGGACAGATACTTGGCTGTAACTTTTCTGCTGCACGTGTAGATGTGGACGAATTCATATACATTGGAAGCGGGAACTTCCATCCATTGGGTGTTGCTCTTGCTACCTCCAAGCGCGTGATCATAGCAGATCCGATTTCAAATGAAGTGCGGGAGATTGATTCTGAAATCTATCTTCGTAGGCGTTATGCCATCATCGCGAAAGCGCTACATGCGAAAACATTTGGAATAATAGTCAGCACAAAGAGTGCACAAAAAAGGATGGAACTAGCTATAAAATTGCAAGAAAAAGCTTTGAGAAATGGCTTAGAGGCACATCTGATTTCAATGGATGAAATCACCCCAGAGAAACTGTCCCTCTTCAGAGTAGATGCTTTCGTCAACACTGCCTGTCCAAGGATAGCAATAGACGATGCTGCGTTGTTCAAGACACCGATGATAACTCCCACAGAGTTTGAGATCGTATTAGGCGAGCGAGACTGGAGCAAGATCAAGTTCGATGAGATATCAGGATGAAGAAAAAACAACTTGAGATGATTTTAGAGGGAGTCAAGGGTTTCTCAGCGCCTGATGTGCGCAAGGAACAGTACGATACGCCAGCACCAATAGCGGCTGAACTGCTTCACTTCGCATATATGCAAGGAGATCTTGGTGGTATTGTGTTTGACCTGGGTTGTGGCACTGGTATCCTGGCCATAGGAGCAAAGTTGCTTGGAGCAGAAAAGGTTATAGGTGTAGATTCTGATTTAGAAGCACTGAAGATCGCTAGAGAAAATGCCGAAAGAATAGGGGTTGATGTTTGCCCCATCTGTTGTGATGTGAAAGATTTTGCTGTACGACGTCATACAGATTTGATTTACTCGGTTGTAATGAACCCCCCTTTCGGTGCTCAGAGAAAGGGGTGCGATCGTCCCTTCCTGCAAAAGGCTTTGGAGATTGGAGATGTCGTCTACTCGCTTCATAACGTTGGGAGCGGGAATTTCATCAATAAATTCATACAGCAACAAGGTATCATAACACACAAGATATCAATCGATTTCCCCATAAAATGGAGATTTAGATTTCATAAGAAAGATATAAAAATAGTTAATGTAGAGTTGTATAGATTTGAAAGGAGAAAGAGAAATGTTAAAAGTAAAGGAAAATTTTGTCATACCCGGCGACTTTCTGGGAACTTCTGAGGAATTTCTGTCCAGGAACGGGACTTATAAAGACAAAGGAAATATATACTCGGCTCATACAGGAGTCGTAAAAATCGATACAAAGGAAAGGAGCATATCAGTAGTGCCTCAAACTGGTATGCCACCTGTTCCCAAAGTAGGAGATATCGTCCTAGGACGAGTTTCAGATATTAAGAGTTCAGTCGTCCTAGTAGATATTGCAAGGATAAAAGGTCAAGAGGACAGAGAGATAGCCACCCTAAAGCAAGGGGCAATTCACATATCAAACATAAAAGACGCATATGTCAAAGAATTAGAATATGAATTTGGTTTCCAAGACATAGTAAGGGCAAAGGTCATCGACGACAAGACATTAAGGCTTAGCACTGATAATAAGAGTTTGGGAGTGATAAAAGCCATTTGTTCCCGATGTAGAGTCACATTGAAGAGTAAAAACAATAAACTAGAATGTCCCAAATGTGGGCGCATTGAAACACGAAAGATCGCTGATGATTATGGATCCGGCAGCATATAGGTGAAAAAATGGAGATCAAGGTCTTTAATAAAACCTCTCAGGAAATCAAGGTGGAGATCTGCGGCGAAACCCATACACTCTTAAATGCGCTGAAATCGATTCTCTTGGAGGATGAAAGAGTGATAATAGCCTCCTATGATATCAAGCATCCGGATATCAGTAATCCTGTATTATATATCCGAACTGAGGGTGTAGACCCTGTTATAGCGTTGAAGGATGCGTCCGATCAATTGGGTAAACAATGCACCGAATTCAAGAGAAAATTTAAGAAGAATGCAGAAGATGCACGTCAAACCAGAAATTAGGATACTAGCCATCGATGATGGACCGCTCGCATCAGATAAGATAATAATGATAGGAGCCGTTTTTAGGGGTGCTGACTGGCTAGAAGGTGTCCTTAACACCGAGATTACCAGAGACGGCCATGATGCTACGGAAAGAATTGTTGAATTGGCCAAAAAGACCAAGCATTATGATCAAATACGAGTGGTATTGCTTGATGGAATCACATACGCCGGTTTTAACGTTGTAGACATCCATACATTATACGAGCAAACTAATCTGCCAGTGATCGTGGTGATGGATTCCTTACCAGATTTTGAGCAGATTCGAAGTGCACTGCGGAATCTCGAGCAGTCGAATGAAAGATGGGATTTGATCCAGCGTGCTGGAGAGGTTTTTGAAGTACCTGGAAAGGACAAAATCTATATACAACTCTGTGGAATCGACTTATCCAGTGCAAGAGAGATAATCAACCTAACATCAATTCATAGTCGAATTCCAGAGCCGTTAAGGGTTGCCCATTTGATCGCAACCGGCGTCGGATGGTGAGGATTATGGATCTAGAAAAATTCCAAAATGTGAACAGGAAAACACTAGGTATGATCAACATCGACCCACTTCAAACAGGAGGTGTGCTCGCTCCGGAGGCAAGATCTGCCCTCATACAGTGGGGTGATGGCTACTCTGTTTGTGACTTTTGCACTGGTAACCTAGAAGAAATCAGGACGCCGCCAATCCATGAGTTTATTCATGGTGCATTGCCCGAATTCTTAGGAACGGATCATGCACGCGTGACCAATGGCGCTAGAGAGGCAAAATTCATGATTATGCATGCTCTTACAGACAAAGGCGACTCGATAGTGCTTGATGGTAATGCCCATTATACATCATTTGTCGCTGCAGAGAGAGCTGGATTGAAAATTAAGACCGTTTCAAATTCCGGTTATCCCCATTATAAAGTCAATCCGGAGGGTTATGCCCGAATCTTCGAGGAGATTAAAAAGGATACCGACAAACTGCCAACTTTAGCATTGCTCACATATCCCGACGGAAAATATGGTAACATAGTTGATGCAAAGCATGTCGCAAATATCTGCCAGGAATATGACATTCCGTTTTTGCTAAATGGAGCATATGCAGTAGGAAGAATGCCCGTTAGTGCGAAAAAAATTGGTGCAGACTTCATCATAGGCAGTGGCCATAAGTCGATGGCATCATCTGGTCCTGTGGGAGTGCTTGGTGTAAGCGACAAGTACCATGATAAAATCTTTAAGAAGTCCAAGCTCTTCAAGGTCAAGGAGATTGAATTGCTCGGATGTACTGCTCGTGGTGTTCCCATCATGACTCTGATGACCGCTTTTCCACATGTAGTAGAGCGTTTGAATCACTGGGATGAGGAAGTTCAAAAGGCGCAGTGGTTCTCTACCCAACTGGAAAATCTGGGGTTAAAGCAACTTGGCGATAGACCGCACAAACACGATCTGATGTTCTTTGAAGCACAAAATCTTTATGAGATTTCCCAAAGAGCAAAGGACGGGCGATACTTCCTATATAAAGAGCTAAAAGACCGCAATATTCACGGAATAAAGCCTGGGTTGACAAAGCTGTTCAAGTTGAGCACGTTTGGTTTATCCCGCAGTGATCTGAAGGTTGTAACTGACGCATTTGACCATATAACCAAAAAATATTCTTAGGCACACACTCAATCAAATCAAATTTCGCCAAGATTATATTTATTATGGTTGGTATGATCTACAAAATTTGACTATTTTCTTCTTTCTGGTTCCAAATGTCAACCTATCTATCAGACATCATGATTGGCTATGGTCAATTACCACAGTTTTGCAATGTTATCTATTCAAAAGTAATTTTGTCTATTCAAAAGTAATGTTGTCCGTTCAAAAGTAATGTTGTCCGTTCAAAAGCAATGTTGTCTATTCAAAACACCGCTTATTTAAAATAGTCCCACCTAGTACACATATCTCAGCAGTGATGAAATGAAACCCAAAATAAAAATGCTGTTTGGCCGTCAACTGAAGAAACTGATATCCTCATGTGAGATGTTGTCCATATTAGTAAAGGAGGATCCAACACCAGATTCCTTGGCTAGCGCATTGGCCCTCAAACGGATAGCGGAGCATTTTCATACGGATGCAAAGATCTTTTACAGGGGTGAAGTTCAGAACAAGGGTCTCCTTAATATGATGGAGAATGATCTAAACCTATTACATAGTCCTGCTGATCTTGAGGGAGAGCTGGCTTTCGTCGATGCAATACCCAGCCAATTAAAATACATAAATCACCTTCCTTTGATAGTGATATCTCGGTATGTTGGTGATGTCAAGGAAATAAAGGCCAAGTTAAAGGACATCAGAGCCAATACAGGAACTACATCCAGCATAATGGCAGAATATCTTGAAAAACTGAATGTGGCAGTTGACAAACAGCTAACAACTCTACTTTTATACGCCATCCGAGAAAGGACAAGGCATCTCAGAACGGGCTTGTATAAGTTTGATATGGATGCATATTACCAAATCTTTCCAAATACGGATATGGAGTTACTTATGAAATTAGAGCACCCATCTATTCGATCAGAGACTTTTGCAGATTTGGCAAAAGCCATAGATAATAAGGTTACAAAAGAGACTCACCTTGTGACAACTATAGGTTACACAAAGGACATGAGCACTTTGTCAAAGGTTTGTGACTATTTATTAGATCTAGAAGGTATTTCAACGGTTCTTGTATTTGCGATTGACAAGGCTAAGATTGGGATATATGCCAAATCAAAGGACATAGAGGTTCATATGAGAAATATGTTGAGCAAAGCTTTTGGTATTTGGGGAACAGTGAACGGGATACCTGAATATGCCTCTATAGAAATTCCACTGGGGGTGTTCAATACTGTTTTATCTGAAAACATAAATGCTGCTAAATACAAGGAATTACTATTTGATTCTATAAAGAGTGTTATTTCATCAAGATATTTCTCAGTTATGGAAACCGGCAGCTAGCTAATTACTCTCAAACCACCCTCTTAACAGTAATTTTTGTTTTATACAAAGAGATATTTATCAATCCAATCACTTACTTCGCTAACCCAAATCACTTCAGAATTTCTCAACCAAAAGTTCATTAGGGAAAAGAGTATTATTAAACCAAAAAGGGTGTAGGTGAATGACGTGTTCACGAAGAAACTAGAAGCCCCCATGGGAATTACTTTTGATGATGTTTTGCTCCTTCCAAATGAGTCAAGAGTAGAGCCAGACAAAGCAGATGTTACATCAAGAGTGTCTAGAAACGTCTTGCTTAATTTGCCCCTTGTAAGCGCTGCGATGGACACCGTGACAGAGACACACATGGCAATCGCCATGGCACGCGAAGGTGGTATGGGCGTAATTCATCGAAATATGAGCAAAGAAAAACAGGTAAACGAGGTACATGAAGTAAAGCTAGCTGACGAGCTTCTGTTGAGAGAAGTTTTGACTGTCACCCCAGACTATTCGGTTAATGCAGTCTTGCGTTTGATGACAGAAGAGGAGGTTGGTGCTGTCCCCATAGTCGACAAAAAATTGGTGGGGATCGTCAGTAGAAAAGACATTCTTCCCCTCATAGAGTCTGATCCCACGAAAGAAGTTAAAGATGTGATGATAAAAAACGTGATCACCGCTCAGGAAGATATCTCGTTGGAGGCTGCTCTCGACAAAATGTATGAACACAAGGTGGAGCGACTTCCTGTCGTGGACGAAAAAGGTCATATCAAGGGTATGATCACCATGCAGAACATTCTTCAACTAAGGCAATACCCAATGGCGAGTAGGGATGAAAATGATCGCCTCATGGTGGCGGCAGCAGTAGGTCCTTTCGACGTCGAGAGAGCGATTGCCCTAGATAAAGCTGGTGCAAACGTGCTGATGATAGACTGCGCGCATGCGCACAACATGAACGTCGTCGACTCTGCCAGAGCGATTAAGAAAAACGTTAATGCAGATGTGGTAGTGGGCAACATCGCAACGGCAGATGCCGCTGAAGAATTGGTTGACTTCGTGGATGGAATCAAGGTAGGCGTCGGACCAGGGTCCATTTGCATAACGAGACTGGTAGCTGGGGTCGGTGTTCCACAACTGACCGCCATATCAAATGTGGTAGATGTGGTATCCAAGCACGACATACCGGTGATCGCAGATGGAGGTATCAGATATTCCGGCGATGTGGCTAAAGCCATCGCAATAGGGGCTGATGTCCTAATGTTGGGCAATTTGCTGGCAGGAACCGACGAAGCCCCCGGAAGAATGATAACCATCAAAGGAAGAAAGTATAAGCAATACAGAGGTATGGGCTCACTGGGTGCCATGTCCAGCGGAGAGAGTGCAGACCGATATCTCAGCAAGACAAAGTTCGTGCCAGAGGGCGTTGAAGGTGCAATTCCATATTCCGGAACCGTCGGAGAGATGCTTTATCAGTTGGTGGGGGGGCTCCGATCAGCCATGGGCTATATTGGAGCAGAGAGCATAGAGGAGATGCACAAAAAGTCGAGATTTATCAGAATCACGCCATCAGGGTATTACGAGGGTCATCCGCATGACGTATTGATCACAGACGAGGTTCCAAATTATCCGCTGGAACGTTAGGAGTTTTACATAATAGGGGATTGAAATAGGAAGTTTTACAGGGTTATTAATGGATTCCCGTATGAACTTCCTTTTGTTTTTCCTTTTCCTTTTAGTTGTAATTCTTTAAAAAACGCTTAAATTAAGCAATATTATCATCAGTTAACTATATAATTAAGTCTATATCTGCTATCTATCAGTGACTACTATTTATCTTTCAGTATGATGTGGATAAAATCAAAATGAATGTAATTCTATCTACTCCTCCAGAGTATAGAAAACTGACAACCCCCGCACAAGTACTAGGCCCACCAATGGGTTTGATGTATATGGCATCATATGCTAGGCATTATGGATATCTAAAAAAGGCAAATGCAAAGTTGGAAATCTATGATCCATTTACTGAACACATTGAAAAAGATGAATTTGTAGAACATATCCTCCAAAAAAAACCTGACCTTCTTGGCATCACTGTGACATCAAGAATGTTTCTAGTTACAATGGCAAGCTTGGCAGAAATTCACAGTAAACTACCAGATACAAAAATAGTGTTGGGTGGAATTCATCCTACATTTACTGCAAAGAGAATAGTAGAATCATTTCCGTTTATTGATTGTGTCATAAAAGGAGAAGCAGAAAAAACATTTGCGGATTTGCTTGTTTCCTACCATGACAATTCAGACATTTCTGAGATAAAGGGAGTTACTACAATAAGAAATGGAAGTTTAATTGACAATGAGCCAGATAGAATAAAGAATCTTGATGAGATACCGTTTCCAGCAAGAGATTTGGTGGCAGACGTGGAATACGGATATTTTTGGAATGGGATTGATTTAACATATGGAAAGTTTACCTCACTTGTGACATCAAGGGGATGTCCATTTACATGCAAATTTTGTACCAACCGAATATTTGCCAATCGAAGTTTAAGGAACCGTTCTATCGAAAATATAGTATCTGAAATGGAGCTCCTTCAAGAAGAAGGATACAAATCGTGCGTTATCCTTGACGATATTTTTACAATTGATAAAAAACGAGTGATAAATCTATGCAAAGAAATTCAAGAAAGAAAAATTGATCTAGTGTTATATTGTGAAGGAAGAGTAGATTCCAATGACTCTGAGATGTTCAGAGCAATGAGAAAGGCCGGATTTTCATCAATCCTGTTTGGAATTGAAAGCGGTTCACAAAAAATACTTGATTACTACCAAAAAGGAACCACTCCCAAAATGGCCAAACTTGCAGTAAAAAATGCCAAAGATGCGGGATTACAAGCAATTGGTGCGTTTATCATAGGTTCAATAATAGAAAATGAAAGCGACGTAAAAGAGACACTAGAACACATACGTGAGTTGAATCTTGATGGATTAGAAGTAAATGCACTGAGCATGGCTCCATGGGATCCGCTATTTCAAAAAGCGGAGTAT